>DASZDB010000187.1:0-2796 GCA_035942495.1 Solirubrobacteraceae bacterium | reverse complement strand
CCTCGCTGAGGTACTGCACGACCTTCTGCTGATCCTTGTTCATCTGGTTCTCCTATCAATCCACGTTCGGGACCGCGGATCGCGCCGCGGTGGCGCCGGCCGTTGGCCGGGAGCACCCCTGTATTACTCCTAACAAGATGTCCGGTAACGAGCTTAGCCAAACATTTGTTCGTTCATCCCCGACCGGGGCGAAGGGGGGCGGTCAGGCAGCGGCCGCACGCAGGGCCGGTGCCGGCGCGCGTAGCGCGTGCGCGCCGGCCAGCCCGCGCCAGTCGCCGAAGCGCGCGAACAGGGCGCGCACCTCGGCCTCGTCGGCGCGCGCGGCGGGATCGCCGTGGCTGCGGGCGTGGCCGAGCAGCTTCAGGAACCCGAGGTCGCCCGCCGGGATGACGTCGTAGCGGCCCTGCCCGTGCAGCGCGAGCATCTCGACCGTCCAGCGCCCGATCGTGGGGATCGCCAGCAGGCGCCGCCAGCCGGCCTCGTGGTCGGGGCCGTCGAGGTCGATCCGTCCGTGCGCGACCTCGCGGGCGGCGCGCACGAGCGCGATCGCGCGGCGCCCGCCGAGCTCGAAGCTCTCCAGCCGCGCCGGCGAGCAGGTCGCCAGCGCCGCCGCGGCCGGCACGTCGCGCAGCCCCGTCTGCTCGCAGCGCGGCCCGAGCGCGCGCACGATCCGCGTCTGGATGACGTTGGCCTGCGAGATCTGGATGAGCTGCTCGCAGATCGCCCACGCGAGCGCCTCGAAGGCGAACGGCCGGCGCGTGATGCGCAGCCACGGGCGCCGGCGCAGCGACGGCCCGACGAGCGGATCGTCGCGGTAGAGCTCCCAGAACGGGCGCAGGTCGTCGTCGACGCCGATCGCGAAGCGCATCCGGGTGATCGCCGCCTCGGCGTCAGCGTGGTCCTGGGCCCAGGCGCCGAACAGCACGCAGCGCTCCCCGGGCTGGGCGATGCGGACGATCACGGGCCGCCCGTCGAGGTGCAGGAGGCGCTCGAGCACCGCGCCGCGGCGGCGCAGCACACCGTCGCGGCCACCGTAGGGCGGCAGGCGAAACGGCCAGCGCGGCACGACTTCGAGGCGCAGCTCGTACATCGCACGCAACCTACGTGGCGAGCAGGACGCACGCGCCGTCGCCACGCGCACGTTGCGGCGAAACCGCCCGCACGGGCTCCGCCGTCCGCCCGCCGGATGGCTACTTACCGCGCTCGCCCAGCACGTGCACGTCGACGAGGAACGAGCGGCTGGCGAGCACCGGGCCGAACATCCGCCGGCGGCGGCGCGCGATGCGCCGCGTGCGGCGCCGCTGCGCCATCGCGACGGTCGCCGCTCCCGCGACGACGCTCGCGCCGACGAGCGCCGCGGTCTGCACGACCGCCGGGCTGAGCGCGCCCGGGGCGCGCAGCAACTCGATCGGGCGCGCCGTCCCGTTGCGTAGGACCGGCACGGCGTCGAGCACCTCGAGGTCCTCGTATTCGGCCTGGTCGAACAGCTCGGGGCGCGAATCGTTCACACGCGCGGCATCGGGCGCCTTGGACTGCCGGTCATCGGAGGGCGAGTGCCTGAACACGTGGTCGGATACTGATGGGGCCGTCAGACGGCTGTGCCCGGCAACGCTACCCCTTGCACGTCAGAAGCGCGACTCGTAGACGCGATAGCGCTTGACGATGCGACCGCCCATCGCCTCCATGCCGCGATTCATCGCACGGTTGGTCTCCAGGATCCAGCCCATCTCGCCCCACTTCTGGGGGCGCACCTTCGCCATGTCGAAGTGCTCGACGTAGAACCTCGCGGCAGTGCCCGTGTGCTGGTACTCCGGCTTGACGCCGAGAAAGCCGACGCGCACGCGGTCCATGATCTGCGCGCGGCGCAGGAAGTGCCACCAGCCGAAGGGCAGCAGACGCCCGTTCATCTTCTTGAGCACCTGGTTGATGTCGGGCACGGTGATCGCGATGCCGATCGTCTCGCCGTCCTTCTCGGCGAGCATGAACCAGTGCTTGTCGAAGACGAGCTGCAGCTCCTCGGCGTAGTGCTTGAGGTCTGCGTCGGAGTACGGAACGAAGCCCCAGTTGCGCTTCCAGGCGGCGTTGTAGACCTCCCCGAAGACCTTGATCTCCTTGGCGAGGTCGCGGCGGCGCATGTGGCGCAGCTTCACCCCGTGCTTGGTCTCGCACTGCTCGGCGAGCTCGAAGATGACCGGCAGGATCTTCTCGCGGTCGTCGATGACGAGCTCCCACATGAGCAGGTCGATCGCCTTCGTCAGCCCGGCGCCCTCGACGAGGCGCTGGTAGTAGCCCGGATGCCACGGCTGCTTGATCATCGGCTCGCGCAGGTAGCCCTCGACGAGCAGCCCGGCCTCGTCGTTGAGCGTGTAGTCCATCGGGCCGATCATGTGGTGGCGACCGCGCTCGGCCAGCCACGCCTGCGCGGTGTCGATCAGGGCGTGGGCGACCTCGGCATCGTCCTCGAGCTCCAGGAAGCCGAACATGCCCGTGCCCGGCCCGTGCTGGTCGTCGTAGGCGCGGTCGATCTGCGCCGACACGCGGCCCACCACGCGGCCGTCGCGGGTTGCGAGGAACTCCTGCGCGCCGGCGTGCTTGAAGTAGGCATTCATGCGCCGGCTGAGGAACATGTGGCGCTCGACGCGCAGCGGAGGCACCCATTGCGGGGAGGTAGAGTGCAGCCGGAACGGGAGCTCGATGAACTCCTGCCGATCCCGCCGCGACGAGACGGCCCGTACCCCGACACTCACCGCGCGCACGCTACATGGCCTCCACGACACACGACGTCTTCGCCAAGGT
>DASZDB010000186.1:0-2269 GCA_035942495.1 Solirubrobacteraceae bacterium | reverse complement strand
GCCGAGGGCTCGGTGAGCGACTGGAGCGCGATCCTGCTCGACCGCGAGACGGAAGCGGGACCATCGCTGGCGGCGCTCGGGCTGGCCGCGTTCTCGCTGATGATGGGCTTCGGGCGGCTCGCCGCCGACCCGCTCGCCGCGCGCTTCGGCCGGGTGACGGTCGTGCGCGGCGGCGGGCTGCTGGCCGCGGGCGGCCTGGCGCTCGCGCTCGTCAGCGGCAGCGCCGCCGTCGGGATCGCCGGCTTCGCGCTCATGGGCACCGGCCTCGCCGGCCTGTTCCCGCTCGCGCTGAACGCGGCGGGCGAGACCGACGGTCCCGCGGCGCCCGCGCTCGCCGCCGTCGCGACGAGCGGCTACGGCGCCTTCATCGCGGGTCCCGCGCTGATCGGCCTGCTCTCCGAGGCGACGAGCCTGCCGCTCGCGCTGTCGCTCGTGGTCGTCCTGTGCCTCGCCGCCGCCGCGCTCGCGCCCGCGGCGCGCTGATCGGCCATCTGAGTAGCGTCCTGCTCAGTGTCAGACACCGACCTCGCCATCGAGCTGCGCGGCGCGGGCCGCCGCTACGGCGAGCGCGCGGCGCTGCGCGACGTCACGCTCGAGCTCGAGGCCGGGCGCACGCTCGTCGTCTTCGGTCCCAACGGCGCCGGCAAGACGACGCTGCTGCGGATGCTGGCCACGCTGCTGCGCCCGCACGCCGGCGACGTGCGCGTGCTGGGGCGGCCGCTGCCCGAGGACGGATACGCGGTGCGCGGGCGGATCGGCTTCCTCGGCCACGAGGCGATGCTCTACCGGGAGCTCAGCGGGCGCGAGAACCTGCGCTTCTACGCGCGCCTGCACCGCGTCGCGCCGGCGCGCGTCGACACCGTGCTCGAGGCCGTCGGGATGACCGCGCGCGGCGACGACCCGGTCGCCGAGCTCTCGCGCGGGATGATCCAGCGCCTGGCGATCGCGCGCGCGGTGCTGCACGAGCCCGAGCTGCTGCTGCTCGACGAGCCGCTGGCGAACCTCGACCCGGCGGCGGCGGCGCAGGTCGCGCCGCTGATCGGACCGGCCAGCGGCGCCACCCGCGTCGTCACGAGCCACGACCCGGCGGGCGGGCTGCAGGGCGCCGACGTCGCGCTCGGGCTGAAGGCGGCGCGGGTCGCGTTCCTCGCGCGCGCCAACGACGTCCGCGCGGATCAGATCGCGGAGCTGTACGCATGAGATCGACCGTGGCGACGCTGCTGTCCAAGGAGCTCACGCTGGAGTGGCGCACGCGCGAGTCGGTCCCCGCGATGGTGCTGTTCAGCATCGCGACGTACGTCGTCTTTCACTTCGGCCTCGACCGTGACCGCGTCGCCGGCGATCTCGCCGCCGGCGTGCTCGTCGTGACGCTGCTCTTCGCGGCGATCCTCGGCGTCAACCGCCTGTTCGTCGCCGAGCACGAGCAGGGCGGCTTCGACGGCTTCCTGCTCGCGCCCGTGGACCGCACGGCGATGCTCGTGGCCAAGGCCATCGCGCTGTTCGTGTTTCTGTGCGTCGTCGAGCTCGTCGCGATCCCCGCGTTCGCGCTGCTGCTGCTGGGCCCGCCGCTGACGCAGGCGCTGGGCCCGCTCGTGCTCGTGCTGCTGCTCGCCAACGCGGGCATCGCGGTGATCGGCACGCTCGTCGCCGGCCTGGCGATCCAGACCCGGGCACGCGACCTGATCGTCCCGCTGCTCGCGCTGCCGCTGCTCGTGCCGGTGGTGCTCGCCGCCGCGCGCAGCGCGACGCCGCTGCTGCAGGACGGCGGCGCCGAGGCGCTGCCGGGTAACTGGATGGCAATACTCGCCATCTATGATCTGCTCTTCGCGCTGATCGCCTTCGCGGTCTTCGACTTTCTGCTGGAGGACTGAGCAATCGTCTACGGAAAGGGGCTGCGCGCCCTCTCACTGGCCACCGCCCTCGTGCTGACGGGCGCGTTCGCCATGGTGTTCTTCTACGCGCCGCTGGACGCCGACCAGGGCTTCGTGCAGAAGATCTTCTACGTCCACGTGCCGATGGCGATCGTCGCGCTGATCGGCTTCGTGGCGGGCGGCGTCTGCGCCGTCATGTACCTGCGCACGCGCGAGACGAAGTGGGACATGCGCTCCTACGTCTCGATCCACCTGTCGGTCATCCTCGCCGTCGGCGTGCTGATCAGCGGCTCGATCTGGGCGCGTGCCTCGTGGGGCCAGTGGTGGGTCTGGGACGAGCCGATGCTCGTCTCGTTTCTCATCGTCTTCCTGCTCTACGCGACGTACTGGCCGCTGCG
>DASZDB010000185.1:0-8332 GCA_035942495.1 Solirubrobacteraceae bacterium | reverse complement strand
CGCGTCGGCGTCGTCGGCGCGCTTGATCCCGCCGGCCTTCCCCCGGCCGCCGATCTTCACCTGCGCCTTGACGACGACCGGGTAGCCGACGCCCGCCCCCGCGGCCACGGCCTCATCGACCGTGCGAGCGGGCTCGCCGGCCGCGAGCGGGACGTCGTAGCGCTGCAGGACCTGCTTGCCCTTGTACTCGAGAAGGTCCATCGGCGGTCTGACAATAGTTGACGCGTACGCCTGCGCCTTGAGCGACGGGCGACGTAGGTGCTCAGCGCACGCAACTTCCTATCATGGCGGCGCAATGGCGCTTCCCAAGCAGATCACGCTGGTCACGTTCGATGTTTACGGCACCCTGATCGATTGGGAGCAAGGTGTGTACGACGCGTTTCAGAAGGAGGCCGCCCGCGACGGCTTCACGATCGACCGCGAGGAGCTGATCCGCAACTTCCACGAGATCGAGCGCGAGATCGAGGGCGGCTCCTACGAGCTCTACGCCGAGGTCCTGCGGCGCACCGCGATCGAGATCT
The DNA here is from genome assembly GCA_035942495.1 of Solirubrobacteraceae bacterium. Taxonomy (GTDB): domain Bacteria; phylum Actinomycetota; class Thermoleophilia; order Solirubrobacterales; family Solirubrobacteraceae; genus CADCVQ01. Next base: position 7,811 of record DASZDB010000185.1, on the reverse strand, counting down.
CCAAGCGTCTGGACTGGCCGCTGGAGCCCTCTCGCTCGGGCTTTCTGCCCGACAGCGTGCAGCGCTGGCCGGCCTTCAAGGAGGCCAACCCGCAGCTCAACAAGGTCACCAAGCAGTTCAAGACAGGGTTGATCTCGAACATCGACGACAAGCTGCTCGGCCAGACGCGCCGCCACATCCCGCACGACTTCGACTTCGTCGTGACGGCGCAGCAGGTGCGGTCCTACAAGCCGGACATGGCGCACTTCACGGAGTTCGCACGGCGCATGGGGACCAAGAAGGGCTGGGTCCACATCTCGGCGAGCTACTACCACGACGTCGCTCCCTGCGTGGCGAACAAGATCCCCGTGATCTGGGTCAACCGCAGCAGGGAGACGCTCGAGCCGGGCCAGAAGAAGCCGACCGCCGAGGTGAAGAACCTCCTCGAAGCGGTCAAGCTGCTCGGCCTCTGAGGAGACGGTTCCGCCCCCCGCCCGATGCGCGTCGTCGGCCTGCACAATGACGTCGTCGTCGCCACGAGCCGCATGTGGCAGACGACGTGCACGATCGTCCGCAGCGGCGAGGAGTGCTTCGTCATCGACTCGCCGGTCCTCCCCGACGAGCTGGAGATCCTGCCCGCGGTGCTCGAGCACGCCGGGTTTAGCCTGAGCGGCCTGCTCGCGACACACGCCGACTGGGACCACCTGCTCGGCCGGCTGGCCTTTCCCACCGCGGCGCTGGGCGTCGCGGAGACGACGGCCGCACGGCTGACCGCCGAGCCGGGCGCCGCGGCGCGGGAGCTGCGCTCCTTCGACGACGAGCACTACGTCGATCGGCCCGACCCGCTGTCGCTCGGCCAGGTGCAGGCGCTGCCGGTCCCCGGCCACTGCGAGATCGGCGACGCCGAGCTCGAGCTGCATCCCGCCGACGGCCACACCGCCGACGGCATGGCGATCTGGGTCGGCTGGGCGCGGGTGCTGGTCGCCGGTGACTACATCTCGCCCGTCGAAGTCCCGATGATCTCGCGGGGCGGCTCGCGGGATGCCTACCTCGCGACGCTGCGCCGCCTGGAGCCGCTCGTCGAGGCCGCCGCGCACGTCGTGCCCGGGCACGGCGAGGTGATCGAGGGCGCCCGCGCGGCCGCGATCCTGCGCGAGGACGTCAACTACCTCGCCAAGCTGCCCGACGGGGAGCTGCCGATGGCGCGCCGTGGCGCTGCCCAGCGCGCGATCCATGCCGAGAACGTAAAGCGGGTACGCGCCGGCGCATGATCCAGCACGTCGCCATCGAGGTCCGCCAGGCCGACGTCGCGGACTGCGTGCGGTTCTGGGCGCTGCTGGGCTTCGAGCAGGTCGAGGCGCCCGGCGCGCTCGCCGCCCGCTCGACCTGGGTCGAGGCCGGCCCGACCCAGATCCACCTGCTTCACGCCGACGATCCGGTCGTCGCTCCCCAGGGCCACGTCGCGGTCGTCGCCGAGGATTACGAGTCGACCCTCGACGCGCTGCGCGACGCGGGCTTCGAGCCTGCACCGCGCCGCGAATACTGGGGTTCGCCGCGGGCGTTCGTCCGCTGTCCCGCCGGCCACCGCGTCGAACTGATGGCCGCTGCGCCAGCTTGAAGTCAGTCTTACGCCGGTCTTACGCAAGACGGCGCTCAACTTACGAATCGTTGACATCCTGCTCCTACCTTGAATCCCATGAACGACCACGAGAATCCCGGCCAGAACCCCGGGTCAGGGCGCCTGTGGACCGAGCCGCGCGAGGAGGACGAGCACACGCGTTGGCTCGCCCCGCGCGCCGAGGTCCAGCCGCCACCCAACTTCGTCCACGAGGCACCTGAGGAGCCCGCGCCGCAGCGCCGCCTGTGGCCGCTCGTCGGACTCGGCGTGCTGCTCGCATGCGTGCTCTTCAGCGTAGGGATCCTCGGCGCCAAGGTCCTGCTCGACGACGACAGCGGCTCCGGGGGCTCGCTCGCCGCGCTGCCCGCGGCACCGGGCGGCGTCGCGCCCGACGCGCGCTCGCGCGCGGTCCGTGAGGTCTACGCCAAGGCGAGCCCGAGCGTCGTCTTCGTCCGCAGCCGCGAGGGCTCGGGCGTCGCGAGCGGGACGGGCTTCGTCGTCGACTCCGATGGCACGATCGTCACGAACGCGCACGTCGTCGCGGGCTCGAGCAACGTCCAAGTGCGCTTCGAGGACAATGGCGCCGGCGTCGACGCCGAGGTGCTCGGCACCGATGCGTCGTCAGACATCGCGGTGCTGCGCGTCGACCCGTCGGACACCGGCGGCGTCAAGCCGCTCACGCTCGCGGACTCCGACAGCGTGCGCGTCGGCGATCTCGCGGTCGCGATCGGCTATCCCCTCGGCCTCGACCGGACCGCGACGGCCGGGATCGTCTCCGGGCTCGGTCGCGACATCAAAGCCCCCAACGGCTTCTCGATCGACAAGGTCATCCAGACCGATGCGCCGATCAATCCCGGCAACTCGGGCGGGCCGCTGCTCGACGCGGCCGGCCGCGTGATCGGGATCAACTCACAGATCGCGACGACGGGCGGCGGTGGCGGCAGCGTCGGCATCGGCTTCGCGGTACCGTCGAACACCGTGCGCCAGGTCGTCCCGCGGCTGCGCACCGGCGCGTCGATCAAGCGCGCGTACGTCGGCATCGAGAGCGGGCCCAGCACAGTGGGCCAGGGCGCGCTCGTCTCCGACGTCGTCCCCGGCGGGCCGGCCGAGCGGGGCGGCGTGCAGATCGGCGACACGATCACCCGCGTCGGCGGCGAGGAGATCCGCGCCCCCGAGGACATCAGCGCCGCCATCGCGAACCGCGGCCCGGGCGACGAGGTCGAGATCGAGCTGCGCCGCGCGGGCGGCGACCGGACGGTGCGAGTGACGCTCGGCACGCGCCCGGAGCAGGCGAACGCCCCGTCCTCCGCCGGACCGTAGATGAGCTTCGGAGCGCCGCTCTTCCTTCTCGCCCTCCTCGTCGTGCCGCTCGCGGTCGTGGCGTACGTGCGCCACGAGCAGACGCGGCGGGCGGCGGCCGCCGCGTTCGTGATGCCCGCCCTGCAGGCGTCGGTCGCGCCGCGCACCCCCGGCTGGCGCCGTCACGCGCCGCTCGCGGCGTACGCACTCGCGCTGACGGTCCTGATCTTCGCGCTCGCCAAGCCGCAGACGACAGTGGCCGTGCCGGTCGAGCGCGCGTCGATCATGCTGACGACGGACTACTCGGGCTCGATGCAGGCGACCGACGTCGCGCCGAGCCGGCTGCGCGCCGCGCGCGCCGCCGCGGAGAGCTTCCTCGGCCAGGTCCCCGAGGCCGTGCGCGTCGGCCTCGTGGCGTTCAACCAGAACGCGCGGCTCGTCGAGAGCCCGACGACCGACCGCGGCGTCGTGCGCGCGGCGGTCCGCGCGCTGAAGCCCAGCGGCGGGACGGCGACCGGCGAGGCGCTCGCGTTGTCGCTCGGCGTGCTCGCGGCCCAGAAGGACGAGGCCGGCCGGCGCGTGCCGTCGGCGATCATCCTCCTGTCAGACGGCAAGTCCGTACGCGGCCGTCCCCCGACAACGATCGCAGCGCGCGCCAAGGACCTGAAGATCCCGATCTACACCGTCACGCTCGGCACCGAGGCAGGCACGATCACCGTCACGCGCAGCGACGGGACGACCGAAAACCGCCCGGTCCCGCCCGACCCCGTCGAGAGCCGCGAGGTCGCACGGATCTCAGGCGGACGCGCGTACACCGCCGACACCGCAAAGGACCTAAGCGCCGTCTACGACGCGCTCGGATCGCGGATCGGCTACCGCGACGAGAAGCGCGAGATCACCGCGGCGTTCAGCGGCGGCGCACTGCTGCTGCTCGCCGGCGGTGGGCTGCTGTCGCTGCACTGGTTTCGCAGGCTTGTCTGACACGTGAGCAGAGGAAAGGACCCCAGGACCAACCCATGAGCTTCTCCAACTACGACACGCCTCCGACCTCGCCGCAGCCCGGCGACAATCCGGGCCGCCAGCCGCGCAAGGTCCTCGAGGAGGTCCTCTACGAGGTCAAGCGCGTCATCGTCGGCCAGGACGCCATGCTCGAGCGCCTGCTCGTGGCGCTGCTGACCGGCGGCCACGTACTGCTCGAGGGCGTGCCCGGGCTGGCGAAGACGCTGACGGTGCGCACGCTCGCCGACGTCATGGGCGGCACGTTCCGGCGCATCCAGTTCACGCCCGACCTCGTCCCTGCCGACCTCGTCGGCACGCGCATCTACCGCCCCGACACCGGGCGCTTCGATACCGAGCTCGGCCCGGTCTTCGGCAACTTCCTGCTCGCCGACGAGATCAACCGCGCCCCCGCCAAGGTGCAGTCGGCGCTGCTGGAGGTCATGCAGGAGCACCAGGTCACGATCGGCACCGAGAGCTTTCGCGTGCCGCACCCGTTCCTCGTGCTCGCCACGCAGAACCCCATCGAGTCCGAGGGGACCTACCCGCTGCCCGAGGCGCAGATCGACCGCTTCCTGTTCAAGGTGCTTGTCGACTACCCGACGCTCGGCGAGGAGGCCTCCGTGGTCGGCCGCTCGCTGCGCCCGCCCGAGTCGGTCGCGGTGCGCCTGTCGATGCCGGAGCTCGAGCGCTTCCAGCGTGCGGTCCGCGAGATCTTCGTCGACCGCGAGGTCGTCGCGTATGCCGTGCAGCTCGTAGACGGGACGCGCCACCCCGAGCGCTACGGGCTCGGCGACCTCGCGCACCTCATCCAGTACGGCGCCAGCCCGCGCGGGGCGATCGGCATGGTCCAGGCCGGCCAGGCGCTCGCGCTGCTGCGCGGCCGGCGCCACGTGCTCGTCGACGACGTGCGCGATCTTGCCGCCGACGTGCTGCGGCACCGGCTCGTGCTGTCCTACGACGCTCTGTCGGATGGCGTCAGCGCCGACGACATCCTCAATCGCCTGCTCACCGCCGTCGGCGCGGGCGCGCAGTCGGGCATGCCGGCCGCCCCGACCGAGTACGACGCCGCGTAGCGAGATGCCCGCGCCGCACGCCACGCTGCGGGTTCCGCCCGCTCGCCAGGGGCCGGGGCCGATCCCGGCCGCGCTCGTCGACGCGTTCGCGCTGTCGCTCGCGCGCCGCGGTGCGGGCGTGTTTCCGGGCGACCGGATGTCGCCGGGCGTCGGCAGCGGCACCGAGCTCGCGCAGCTGCGGCCCTACCAGCTCGGCGACGACGTGCGCCAGCTCGACGCCGCGGCGAGCGCGCGTACCGGCCTCGCGCACGTGCGCCTGCAGGTGCCCGAGCGGATCCTCACGACCTGGCTCGTGCTCGACCTGTCGGCGTCGATGGCCTTCGGCACGGCCGACCGGCTGAAGTCCGACGTCGCCGAAGGCGTCGCGGTCGTCGTCGGCCGCGCCTCGACGCGCCATGGCGGGCGGCTCGCGGTGCTCACCGCCGGCGGGGCCGAGAGGATGCTGCCGCCGCGCGGCGGCCCGCACGCGAAGATCGGCCTCAAGCGGCTGCTCGCGGAGGGCGTGGCGGTCGACGGCGCGGCCGACCGTGGCCTGTCGCCGGTGCTGCACAAGGTGGGCCGGCTCGCGCGCCAGCCTGGCCTCGTCGTCGTCGTCTCGGATTTTCGCGGCGAGTTGGACTGGCAGCGGCCGCTGCGCGCGCTCGGCGCGCGCCATCGCGTGCTCGCCGTCGAGGTCCGCGACCCGCGCGAGGAGCGGCTGGAGCCCGTGGGGCGCTTGGCGCTCGTCGATCCCGAGAGCGGGCGGCTGATCGAGGTCGACACCTCGCGCCGCGGTCTGCGCGAGCGGTTCGCCGCCGCCGCGGCCGAGGAGCGCGCGACGGTCGCCGCCGAGGTGCGCAAGGCGGGCGCGCAGCACGTGGTGCTGTCGACGAGCGGCGACTGGCTGAAGACGCTGGGGCGAGCACTGCGATGAGCTTCGCCTCCCCGTTCGCGCTGCTGTGTCTGTTCGCCGTGCCGCTGGCGGTGCTCGCGCACGTCGCGGCGCAGCGCCACCGGCGCCGCTACCCCGTCCGCTTCACCGCGCTCTCGACGCTCGCCGGTGTCGCCGGCGAGGAGCCGCAGTGGCGCCGCCATCTGCCGCTTGCGCTCTTCGCGCTGGCGCTGGCGGCGCTCGCGCTCTCGCTCGCGCGGCCCGAGCGGACCATCCAGGTCGCCGTGCAGCGCGCCTCCGTGGTCCTCGTCACCGACGTCTCGCGCTCGATGTCGGCCACCGATGTGCGCCCGACCCGTTTGGAGGCCGCGCGGCAGGCCGCGCTGAACTTCCTCGACAACGTTCCCGACGAGCTGCGCGTCGGGCTGGTGACCTACTCGGACGTCGCCCAGACACTGCAGACGCCGACGACCGACCACGACGCGGTGACCAGCGCGCTCGACACGCTGCAGCCGATCTCGGGCACGGCGACGGGCGCCGGCCTGCGCACGGGCCTCGAGGACCTGAAGGTCCGCCGGTCGTCCGCGCGCCGACCGCCTGCGGCGATGGTGCTGCTGTCCGACGGATCGGCGACGGACGGCGCCGCGGCGGACATCGTCGCTGCCCAGGCCAGGCGCCTGCGCGTGCCGATCTACACCGTCGCGCTCGGCACCCCGGACGGCACCATCACGCTGCGCGGCCGGACGCTGAACGTGCCGCCCGACCCGGAAGCGCTGGAGCGGATCGCGGACGAGTCAGGTGGCGAGGCGTTCCAGGCCGAGGACGCAGACCAGCTCGATGCCGTCTACGAGAAGCTCGGCTCGCAGATCGGTAGCGAGCCCGAGAAGCAGGAGATCACCACGCTGTTCGCCGGCGGAGCGCTGCTGCTGCTCGGCGGCGCGCTGGTCAGCTCGCTGCTGCTGGGCGGGCGCCTGCCCTAGCGGCCGGCGCACGCCCGCGAAGGCCTTCCCCGGCCGAGCCGGCGGCGTGCGCCGCCGGCCGGCCAGAGCCGGCGAACGGCGTCAGGCCGCCGCCTGATCGGGCATCGCCGACGCGTCGAGATCCTTCAGGAACTCGTGACACTTCGCCGCCCGCGCGGAGTCCTCCGCCATCACGCTCTCGAAGAACGACGCGATGTCGTCGCGCCCGGCGTTCTTCGCGTCGCGCACGTACTGACCGTAGTCGTGGCCCGCCTTCAGCGAGTGGTACTGCACCGAGATCAGATCGAACGCGATGTCCTCGAAGCCTGTCTCACCTGTGGCCATCATCAGCCTCCTGTGTTCGGGTTCGGCCGCTATACCCACGTCTGCGCACGCGCAGCGGGAGATCACGGCGCACGCAGCGGGAGATCACGGCGCACGCCCGATCAGGCGGCGAGCTCCGGGGCGGGGGCGGCGATGGTCCGCGCGCGCTCGCGCCCGAGCAGGCTCATCCGCGCGCGGTTGATGAGGTGCTTGGTCGCCGACGCCTGCCCCACACGCGCTGCGCCCGCCGCTCAGCCGATCGGGCGCCCGAGGAACAGGTCGCGTCCGGCGCTGCCCTTCGAGCGGGTGGAGAACCCGTGACGCTCGTAGAGCGCGAGGGCGGCGGCGTTCTCCTCGTTGCAATCCAGCTCGACGCGCCGCGCGCCGCGCTCCTGCGCCCGCCCGATCGCCCGCGTCACGAGGGCGCCTGCGACGCCGGCCCGGCGGGCGTTCTCGGCCACGTAGACGTCCTCGATCCACGCGTCCGGCGCGGCCTTCCAGACGCTGAAGCGAAAGCGCAGCTGCAGCACCCCGGCAGGCGGCGAATCGGCGTCGGGCGCGCCGAGCAGGAAGTCCGTGTTGACGTCCTCCATGAGGCGCTCGACGGACGCCAGGAAGGCGTTCTCCGACGGCCAGTCGACGCCCATGTGGTCGCGGAAGGCGACGAGCAGCGTCGCAACGGCCTCGGC
>DASZDB010000184.1:0-2852 GCA_035942495.1 Solirubrobacteraceae bacterium | reverse complement strand
GCGTGCGGCTCAGGCCGCCGGCGACAAGGGTGGGGCCGACGCCCGCCGCTGCCGCGTCGGTCAGCGGCGCGCGGGTCGTGTCGGCGGCGATCGTGGCGACGGCGTGCGCCGGGGCGGCCGTGGTCAACAGCCCGAGCACGGCCGCGACGCCGAGGAGGCTGCGGCGGATCGGCTTCCTGCCGGGCGCTGCGCGACGTCGCAAGATGGCCCACGTTCGCACACTCCCGGTCGTGCGTGGCATCGACCGGGTCCGGGGGTCTCGCGTGAACGCAAGACCCACTAGCTTGCCGTTCACAGTGAGCACGGACGCGACGCCCTCCTCGATCCTGCGCCCGCTCGCCGACGACCTGCGCGAGCGCCGCGCCGCGGCGCGGTTGGGCGGCGGACCCGCGCGGATCGAGCGCCAGCACGCGGCCGGCAAGCTCACGGCCCGCGAGCGGATCGACCTGCTGTTCGACGCCGGCACGTTCACCGAGATCGGCATCCACGCCGGCGTGCATCACTCCGTCCGCGGGCTCGAGGGCCGCGACGTTCCAGCCGACGGCGTCATCACCGGCTACGGCCTCGTCGACGGGCGCCACGTCTCGGCCTGCGCCTACGACTTCACGGTCATGGCGGGTTCGATGGGCACGACCGGCGAGCACAAGGTCACGCGGTTGCGCGCCCTGGCGCTGACGAAGCGGATGCCGTTCGTCTGGCTGCTCGACAGCGCCGGCGCGCGGATTCAGGAAGCGGTCGGCTCGCTGTTCGCGGGCACGGGCGACCTGTTTCGCGAGGAGGTGCTGGCCAGCGGCGTGATCCCGCAGGTCGCCGCGCTGATGGGGCCGTGCGCGGCGGGCACGGCCTACATCCCGGGCCTCGCGGACTTCGTCCCGATGGTCAAGGGTCGCGGGTCGATGGCGCTCGCCGGGCCGCATCTCGTTCGCGCGGCCGTCGGCGAGGACGTCACGCAGGAGGAGCTCGGCGGCTCGCGCGTGCACTGCCGCGTCTCCGGCGTGGGCGATCTCGAGGTCGGCGACGACGAGGAGTGCATCGCCCAGATCAAGCGCTACCTGAGCTTCTTTCCCTCCCACTGCGAGCAGGACCCGCCCCGACGGCCGGTCGCCGACCCCGTCGATCGCCGCGACGAGGAGCTGCTCGATGTCCTGCCGCCGTCCAATCGCCGGCCCTACGACATGTACGACGTGGTCCGCCGCATCGTCGACGACGGCGACTGGTTCGATCTCAAGCCGCAGTTCGCCCGCTCGATCATCACGTGCCTGGCGCGGATGGGCGGGCGTCCGGTCGGGATCGTCGCCAGCCAGCCGCGCCACCTCGGCGGGATCCTCGACAACGACGCGGCCGACAAGGCAGCGCACTTCGTCTCGTTGTGCGACGCGTTCGGCATCCCGCTCCTCTTTCTCGTCGACGTGCCCGGCTTCATGGTCGGCACGAAGGTCGAGGCGGCGGGGATCATCCGCCACGGCGCGAAGATGCTGCACGCCGTCGCCGCCGCGACGGTGCCGAAGGTCACGGTCGTCATCCGCAAGGCCTACGGCGCGGGCTACTACGTCATGAACGGGCGCGCCTACGAGCCCGACCTCCTCGTCGCGTGGCCGACGGCGGAGATCAGCGTGATGGGGCCCGAGGGGGCCGTCGAGATCATCTTCCGCAAGGAGATCGAGGCCGCGGACGACCCGGCGGCGAAGAAGGCCGAGCTGATCGCCGCCTACCGCGAGCTGATCGACGTCTACGTCGCGGCGCGCAACGCGATGATCGACGACGTCATCGACCCGCGCGAGACGCGCCCGGTCGTGATCGGCGCGCTGGAGATGGCCGCCGGCAAGCGCGTCGAGCGGCCGTGGAGGCGCCACGGCGTCATGCCGGTGTGAACGCGGGACGCGCGGCGATCCATCCGGCCGCGGCGATCGGCTTCGGGCGCAGCGCCGCCGCCTACGAGCGCGGCCGGCCGGGCTATCCCGACGCCGCCGTCGACCGGCTCGTCGCCGCGCTGCCCGGCCGCCGGGTGGTCGACCTCGCCGCCGGCACCGGCAAGCTCACGCGCGCGCTCGTCGCGCGCGGCTGCGACGTCGTGGCCGTCGAGCCCGTGGCCGAGATGCGCGCCCTGATCGAGCCGCCGGCGCGCGCCGTGGACGGCGTCGCGGAGGCGACCGGGCTGCCCGAGGCGAGCGCGGACGCGGTCACGGTCGCGCAGGCATTTCACTGGTTCGACGGGCCGCGCGCGCTGCGTGAGATCCACCGCGTGCTGCGCCCCGGCGGGGTGCTCGCGCTTATCTGGAACCGGCGCGACACGACCGACGAGTTGCAGCGGCGGCTGACGGCCCTCCTCGAGCCGTTGCGCGGCGGCGCGCCGGCGCATCGCGACGACGCCTGGCGTGCGGCGATCGAGGCCAGCCCGCTGTTCGGCCCGCTGCGCGAGGAGACGTTCGTCAACGAGCAGGCGGTCGACGCCGACGGCCTCGCCGACCGGATCGGCTCGATCAGCTTCGTCGCGGCGATGGGCGAGGGCGAGCGGGCGTCGCTGCTCGCCGAGCTGCGTGCGCTGGCGGGCGGCGGCACGGTCACGCTGCGCTACGTCGTCGAACTGCAACTCGCCGCAAGGCGGGCAGCGTCCGGCTGACGCGGCGCGGGCTACGCGAGCGCCTCGCGGGCGACCTCGCGCCTGAGCGCCGCGACGAACCGGTCGAGCAGCGTGTGGCGCAGCGGATCGTGGCGCGTCGTCCGCATGAGGCCGAGCTTCGCGCCGATCGCATACGGCAACCCCCAATCGGCGAGGTCGCCGGTCACGCCGACGTAGAGCGCGGCCGCCTGACCGATCTCGCGCCCGTAGCGCGCCAGCCATGCGGGCTCGG
>DASZDB010000183.1:0-8600 GCA_035942495.1 Solirubrobacteraceae bacterium | reverse complement strand
CATGAGGTCGGCGGCGACTGGCATGACGCCTTCTGGCTCGAGGACGAGCGCACGGCGGGATTCGTCGTCGGCGACGTCGTCGGCCGCGGCCTCGAAGCGGCGGCCGTGATGGGCCAGCTGCGCAGCGCGGTCCGCGCGCTGGCTTCGACCGGCCTCGCGCCGGGGCCGCTGCTCGACGCGCTCGACGGCTTCGTCTCGCGTCATCGCGTGGGGCGGATGACGACGGTCGCCTACGCGCAGCTCGACGTGACGACCGGGGAGCTGCTCTACGCCTGTGCGGGCCATCCACCGCCGGTGCTGCTCGCGCCGCGCGCACAGTCCAGCTTCCTGTGGGAGGGGCGCTCCGTGCCGCTCGACTCGGTCGCGCTCGGCGGCCCGCGCCGCCAGGGCACGGCGCAGCTCGCCCGCGGCGGAACGCTGCTGCTCTACAGCGACGGGCTCGTCGAGCGCCGTGCGCAGTCGCTCGACGTCGGCCTGCAGCACCTGCTCGCCGAGGCCGCACGGCACGAGGGCGAGCACGTCGCGCAGATGCTCACGAGCATCGTGCAGGCGATGAACGACGACCACAGCGACGACCTCTGCCTGCTCGCCGCCCACCGCAGAGGCTGAGCGGGTATCGACGCGGCGAGTGCAGGCCGAAACGAACAGGAGCAGCGCATGACCGCGAAAGCCGAGTTCAACGCCGAAGAATGGTCCGTCGTGGCGGGCGCCCCGCTGATGGCCGCGATGATGGTCATCGCCGCCGACCGCGGCGGCAGCGTCCGTGAGTCGGTCGCCGTCGCGCGCGCGTACGCCGAGGCACGCGAGCAATACGACGGCGAGCTCATGAGCGCCCTGCTCGCCACGCCGCCGGCGACCGCCGTCAAACGGCCGGACAGCAGCGACGACCTGCGCGGCCAGGCGTCCGCGACGCTGCGCGAGGCCGTTGGGATCCTCGAGCGTGTCGGAACCGAGGACGAGGTCATCGAGTACAAACGCTTCGTCTTCGCGATCGCCGAGAGCGTCGCGCGCGCCCACAAGGAGGGCGGCTTCCTCGGGGTCGGCGGCAAGGAGGTCAGCGAGCCCGAGCAGGCGGCGCTCGACGAGATCGCGGCGATCTTCGACGAGGAGCCGCCGCCGGCCGCCGTGTAGGACGCCGCTACTCGCGCCGGCTCGGGCACATCCGCCGCAGCGCGCATGCACCGCAGTCCGGGCGCTGGGAGTGGCAGGTGCGGCGGCCGTGGCGCAGGAGGTTGACGTGCAGCTCGAGCTCGGCGCCCGGCGGCGTGAGCGCGAGCATGGCGTCGTGCAGCTCCTGAAACGGTGCCCCCGGGCGCAGCAGGTGCAGACGCATGCCGACCCGCGACACGTGCGTGTCGACCGGCACGTCGCGCAGGCCGAAGGCGAACAGCAGCACGCAGGCGGCGGTCTTGCGCCCGACGCCGGGCAGCGCGCACAGGTAGGCCTGCGACTCGGCGACCGGCGCGTGGGCCATCCAGTCGAGGTCCAGCGGATCGCCGATCGCGCGCAGGATCGCCTGGATGCGCGCCGACTTCACCTTCGAGATGCCGCCGGGACGGATCGCCTCCTCGACCTCCTCCAGCGGGGCATCGCGGACCGCCTCCCACGCCGGGAAGCGCTCGCGCAGGCGCAGGTAGGCGACATCGCGGTTGCGGTCGTTCGTCGACTGCGACAGGACCGTCAGCACGAGTTCGGCGATCGGGTGGCCGTGCGCCCCCGCGACCGGGACGCCGTACACGTCGGCCAGCCGTTCGCGGATGCGCGCGACGCGCGCGCGGCTCGGTGGCCTCCAGCCCGCCCGCGTCAGGTCCTTATCGGATGCGGGGACCCTCGCGCTCATCCAGCGCCCCCCAGCGCTCGCAGGCGCGCGCGGCCTGCTCGGCGGCCGCCGGAAGCGCCGCGGCAAGCGCGGGCGGGTAGTAGTCCGTCAGGCCGAGCTGGGCGAGGAGCACGCCGAGGAAGACGTCGCCTGCGCCGACGGTGCTGACGAGACGCGCCACCGGCGCGGCCCGCACGTCGACCCGCAGCCCCTTCCCCCGCAGGATCGCGCCGGCGCCACCGAGGGTGATCACCGCGTGCCGCGCCCCGCCGGCGAGCAGTGACGCCGCCGCCGCCTCCGCCGTACGCTCGCCCGTCATCAGCCGCGCCTCAAGGCCGTTGCACTTGACGAGAAACGCGTCGGGGACGCAGGCGTTGCAGGCCGCGGCCGCGCCGCTGGGGCTGTTGCGCCAGCGATGCTTGCGCACGCTCGGATCGAAGACGATCGGCCGGCCGAGCTCGAGCGCGCGCTCGCGCGCCGCCATCGTCAGCTGGGCGGCGGCCCTGTCGGCGAGCGTGTTGGAGGTGAACAGCAGCGCGTCGGTCGACTCGACCGCGCCGAGCAGCAGGTCGCCGACCGCGGCGACGCTCGCCGCGACCCCGTCGCCGTAGAGGTCCCACGCCGGCTCGCCCTCCTCGTCGACGGTCGTGAACGCGACGGCCGTGGAGTGGCCTTTGACGAGATCGAACCAGCGCAGGTCGACACCGGCGCCGTCGAGCCGTTCGTGCAGCCAGCGTCCCCAGCGGTCGTCGCCGGCGCCGCCGGCGAACGACACCGCGGCGCCCGCGCGCGCCGCCGTCGCGGCGACGTTGGCGATGACCCCGCCGGGCGCCGGGACGAAGGCGTCCGCCTCGTCGAAGGAGGAGACGGGGCGGTGGCAGATGAGGTCGACGATCGCATCGCCGAAGCACAGGGTCCTCAAGGGTGGTTGCCCCGGGCGATCACGCCCCGGAGGCTATCGTCCGCCGCCGTGTTGACGGTGACCGAAACGCTCCTCGAGCTCGACGACCAGCCCCTCTTCCTGCGGTGCGCCGGCGACGACGCGGTGCCGACGATCTTCCTGCACGGGATCCCCACGAGCTCGTTCGACTGGCTCGCGCCGCTCGCGCAGGGCGGCGGGATCGCCGTCGATCTCCCGGGGTTCGGTCGCAGCGGCAAGCGCGGCGACCTCGACTACTCGCTCGCGGGCCACGTGCGCTTCCTCGGACGGCTGCTGGACCGGCTGCAGCTCGACCGCGTGCGGCTGTGCGGCCACGACTGGGGCGCGGCCGTTGCCCTGGCGTGGGCGGCCGAGCAGCCCGCCCGCGTGGAGCGGCTCGTCGTCGTCAACGCGATCCCGCTGCTGCGCGGCTTTCGCTGGCGCGGCCCGTTCCGGCTCGTGCGGATGCCGGTTGTCGGACCGGTTGCGGTCGGCTCGGCGTGGAAGCCGATCCTGCGCCTCATCTCGCGCCGCGCCTCGGCGACGCGCGGCCCGATGCCCGAGCCGTTCGTGGCGCGCGTCGCCGAGGCCTTCGACCTCGGGACCGAGCGCGCGACGCGGCTGCTGCTGCGCAACGCCGATCCGCGGCTGCTGGCCCGCGCGGGGGCCGACCTGGGGGCGATCACCGCGCCGGCGCTCGTCCTGTGGGGCGAGCGCGACCCCTGGATCCCGTCGCGCTTCGGCTCGGGCTACGCGGCCGCGCTCGGCGACGGCACGCTCGAGCTCGTGCCCGACGCCGGGCACTGGCCGTGGATCGACCGCCCCGACGTCGGCGCGCGGATCGTCGAGTACCTGGCGGGCTGAACTGCGAGGGTTGGGGCGTGCCGCGCCGCCGCCTGCTGAGGCCGAGCCCATGGGTCGTCGCGGCGCTGGGCGCGGTCGTCTACCTGCTGCTCGCCCCACCCAGCGCCGACCTCGCCGCGCAGGAGTACCGCGCCGACCTCGGCCTGACCGTCTGGAACAACGGCTGGTTCGCCGGCCACCACACGCCGGGCTACAGCGTCCTGTTCCCGCCGCTGGGCGGCCTGCTCGGCGTGCGCGTCACCGGCGCGCTCGCGGCGGTCGCCGCGGCGGCGCTGTTCGCGCCGCTCGCGCGTGATCACTGGTCCGCTCACCCGCGCGCCGCCGGCCTTGCCGCGCTGTGGTTCGCCGTCGGCACGACCGCCGTGCTGCTGACCGGCCGGCTGACGTTCCTGCTCGGGGTCGCGATCGGCCTCGGCGCGCTGCTCGCGCTGGCCTACGACCGGCGCCTGGTCGCCGCCGTGCTGGCCGCCGCGACGACGCTCGCAAGCCCGGTCGCCGGGTTGTTCGTCGCGCTGGCGGTGACGGCGTGGGCGCTCGCCCAGCCCGCGCAGGACCGCGCGCGCGCCTGGGCCTGGGGCGCGGCGATCGCCGCGGCCGCCCTCGCACCCGTGGCGATCACGCTCGTCCTCTTTCCGCAGGGCGGCACCCACGTCCTCGTCGGGTCCTCGTTCTGGCCGGCCCTCGTGGCGAGCCTCGCCGTCGCCGCGCTGCTGCCCGCGCGCGAGCGCGCGCTGCGCTTCGGGGCGCTGCTCTACGCGCTGCTGCTCATCGCCGCCTTCGCGCTCGACACGCCGCTCGGCGGCAACGCCACGCGGCTCGGCGGCCTCGCCGCGGGCCCGATCGTGCTCGGCGCGCTGATCGGCCGGCGCAGCCCGCTGCTGGTCGCGGCGCTCGCGGTCGCCGCCGCCTACTGGCCGCTGTATCCGGCGATCCGCGACGTCGTTCGCGCGAGCGGCGACCCGTCGGTCAGCGCGTCCTACCACACGCCGCTGCTGCGGTTCCTGGAGTCCCGCCCGGGCAGCTTCCGCGTCGAGATCCCGTACACCGTGAACCACTGGGAGGCGCGTCACGTCCCTGGCGCGCGCGATGGCTTCCCGCTCGCGCGCGGCTGGGAGCGCCAGCTCGACCGCCGCTACGGCGCGCTCTTCTACGACGGCCGGCTCGACGCCGCCACGTACCGCGCCTGGCTCGACGAGCACGCGGTCGCCTACGTGGCCGTTCCCGACGTCCCGCTCGACGCCGCCGGCCGCGACGAGGCCCGGCTCGTGGCGGCGGGCCTGCCGTACCTGCGCGAGGTCTGGGGCAACGAGCACTGGCGCGTCTACGCGGTGTCGGAGGCCAGGCCGCTGGCCGTCGGCGCGACGGCCACGCTGACCCCGACCGGCGTCATCCTGCGGGCCCCGCGCCCCGGGGAGGTGCGCCTGCGGGTGCACTGGACGCGCTGGTGGCGGGTGACCAGCGGCCGCGCCTGCGTTCTCGAGGGCCCGGGCGAGACGACGGTCGTCCGCGTCGCCGAGCCGGGGATCGTGCGCCTGCAGGCTCGGCTGACCGGCTCCTCCTGCCGGCGGTGACAACTCCGATACACCGCTGAGTCGCCGTGCCGTACCTGCGTCCGGTGCATCGCAGCCGGCACTGGGCGATCTACGAGGTCCTCGGCACCCCGGCCTCGCCGACGGCGTCGGGCGCCTGACGAGGCTCTCGCCGCAGTCCTTCGAACTGGATGCGGCGCGGCCGGGCTTCACCCTCGTGCGCGTGCGTTTTACGCCGTATTGGGGCATCGCCCGCGGGCACGGGTGCGTCATGCGCAGCGCCGCGGGCTGGACGCTCGTCTTCGCCCTGCGAGCCGGTCCGCTGAAGGTCGCGCCGCGGTTCGATCCGCGCCGCCTGGTCGCGCAGAACGCCCGCTGCAGTCGCGCCAAGAGAAAGCCCGCGAGCGGTGTGTGATGTTCCGTAACATGAACTGGTCCTCATGCCCTCCCGCCTCAGCACCATCCTGGGGCGCCTGTTGCCGAACGGCCCCATCGACGTGATCCGTCAGGTGGTCCTCTTCGTTGGCGCCTTCCAGCTCTACCGCCTCACCCGCGGGGTCGTCGACAACCCCGAGGCGGCGACGACGGCGTTCTCCAACGCGCGGGACCTGATCCACGCCGAGCAGGCGCTGAACATCTTCATCGAGCCGTCGCTGCAGGCGTTCGCCGCAGGCCAGCAATGGCTGCTGGACGGCGCGTCGTGGATGTACGTCAACTCGCAGACGTCGATCACGCTCGGCGCGCTGACGTGGCTGTACTTCTTCCGCAACGAGAGCTTCTACTTCGTGCGCAACATGTTCCTCGTCGCGTTCGGCGTCGCGCTCATCGGCTACGCCGTGTTCCCGACTGCGCCGCCGCGGTTCTTTCCCGAGTGGGGCTTCTTCGACGCGGTGTCGGACTTCACGGGCGTCCCGCAGGACAGCGTCACGATCAACGAGCTGTTCAACCCGTACGCGGCCGTGCCCTCGATGCACGTCGCGTTCGCGCTCATGATCAGCATGCCCCTCGTGCGGCTCGTGAAGTGGCGCGCGCTGAAGGTCTTCTGGTGCCTGTACCCGCTGCTCGTCGTGTTCGTGATCGTCGTCACCGCGAACCACTTCATCGCCGACGCGGTGCTCGGCGCCGCGGCCGCCGGAATCGGTGCGCTCGTGGCCCGGGCGATGGCGCGGGCCCGACCGCACGTGTGGTGCTTCGAGCCGGCGCAGGCGCAGGTGCAGCCGGCCCAGGCGGGGCCGTGATGGCGTCCGACCTGCGGGCGCCCTCGCCGCCGACCGAGCCGGATCCGGGCGCGCGCCCGCGCCGGTCGCGCGCACGCCCCGGCGCCGAGCGGCTCGAGGCCCTACGCGACCGGCTGATCGCCTCGCGCCTGACGCCCAACCAGATCTCGATGGCGGGGTTCACGCTGAACGTCGTCGCGGCGGTGCTGGTCTGGCAGCACGAGTTCTTCATCGGCGGCGTGGTCTTCATCATCGGGTCGATCTGCGACACGCTCGACGGCGGCTACTCGCGCATGTCGGGCAAGGGGACGCCCTTCGGCGCCTTCCTGGACTCGACGCTCGACCGGATCGTCGAGGGGATCGTGCTGACCGCGGTCGCGGCGACCTTCGCCGAACGTAACGACGAGCTGGCGGTCGCGGCGGTCGTCGTCGCGGTGATGGCGTCGCTCGTGGTCTCCTACACCCGCGCGCGCGCCGAGGCGCTGGGCGTCGAGTGCAAGGTCGGGATCGCCGACCGCCTCGTGCGCGTCGTGATCATCTCGGCCGGCCTCGTGGGCACGGGCCTTGGATTGGGATTGCTCGAGCCCGCCGTCTACGTGCTCGCCGCCCTGACGAGCGTCACCGTCATCCAGCGCATCCTGCACGTCAAGAAGCAGTTGACGCCCGCACCGACTTTGTAACGAGCACTCCCGCGCGGGGTTCTAGACCCGGCGACACGCTCAGACGAAAAGGAAACGAACCTCACATGACCCCCAGCAGCGGCAACGGCGCCGCCCACACCAACGGCTCGGCGCGCTACCAGCAGGAGAAGGTGCGCGTCGCGATCATCGGCGTCGGCAACTGCGCGAACGCCTTCGTGCAGGGTGTCGAGTACTACAAGAACGCCGACGCGTCGCTCGACGTGCCGGGCCTCATGCACGTCGACCTCGGCGGCTACCACATCTCCGACGTCGAGTTCACGGCCGCCTTCGACATCGACGCCGACAAGGTCGGCAAGGACCTCGGCGAGGCGATCTGGGCGGGCCAGAACAACACGATCAAGTTCGCCGAGGTACCCGACAGGCTCGGCGTGACGGTCCACCGCGGCATGACGCACGACGGCCTGGGCAAGTACCTCAAGGAGAAGATCACCAAGGCCGAGGGCCAGACCGCCGACATCGTCCAGATCCTGCAGGACACGCACACAGACGTCGTCGTCTCCTACCTGCCGGTGGGCTCCGAGCAGGCCACGAAGTGGTATGTCGAGCAGGTCCTCGAGGCCGGCTGCGGCTTCGTGAACTGCATCCCGGTGTTCATCGCCCGCGAGGACTACTGGGACCAGCGCTTCAAGAAGGCCGGCCTGCCGATCGTCGGCGACGACATCAAGTCGCAGGTCGGCGCGACGATCGTGCACCGCAACCTCGCGCGGCTGTTCCACGACCGCGGCGTGAAGCTCATGCGCACGTCGCAGCTCAACGTCGGCGGCAACATGGACTTCTACAACATGCTCGAGCGCGAGCGCCTGGAGTCCAAGAAGATCTCCAAGACCAACGCGGTCACCTCGATCATGGGCCACGACCTGCCCGCCGGCGACGTCCACGTCGGCCCGTCGGACTACGTGCCGTGGCTGACCGACCGCAAGTGGGCGCACATCCGCCTCGAGGGCCAGGCCTTCGGCGACGTGCCGCTGACCGCGGAGCTGAAGCTCGAGGTCTGGGACTCGCCCAACAGCGCCGGCATCGTCATCGACGCGGTGCGCTGCTGCAAGCTCGCGATGAACCACGGCATCTCCGGCCAGCTCGACGGCCCTTCGTCGTACCTCATGAAGTCCCCGCACAACCAGCGCCCCGACGACGAGGCGCGCGAGGACACCGAGACGTTCATCGCGAAGTACGGGCGCCGGCCGGCCACCGAGCCCACCGGCGCGCCGGCCGAGCAGCAGCCGGCGAGCACGAGCTAGTGGGTCGTCCACTAGGGGTTTGCCGGACGCCTCTGCCGTGCATACCGCGATGACCCCCGGATGTTCGCGCGCGGGGGCGGTGAACCCGCCCGTGCGCCCGACGGCGGAGCGTAGGATCCAGGCATGAGCACGGACGACCGGACGACAGCAGCCACAGCCGCCACCACGCCGCCCCCCAAGCCGGCGGCGCCGGCCCGCACGATCGCGGCGCTGGTCCTCGAGGCCGCCGCGCGCTATCGCGGCACCGCCATGCGCTCTCCCGAAGCCGGCGACTGGACGCGCACGTCGTATCCGCAGCTCGGCGGCGACGTGC
>DASZDB010000182.1:0-2939 GCA_035942495.1 Solirubrobacteraceae bacterium | reverse complement strand
GTCAAGACCCACGTCGCGCATCTGCTCACCAAGTTGGAAGCGCGCGACCGCACCCAAGCCGTCATCCGCGCCTACCAAACCGGATTCATCACGCCCCAATGACGCGCGGCGGCAGGTCCGAGTAACACCCGTTGATCGGAGATGGCAAGCGCCCGGAGCTCCATCAACGCGCGCATGGGGGCCCAGGAAGGAGCCGATCCGGCTTCCATCAACACGAGGGACGGCGCGAGCGCTGCCGCCAATGTTCGCCGGCCGAGCTGCCACTAACCGAACGGCCGCATTCTTTTCCGTCCCTAGAACAGACCCTGCGAAAACGAGAGGTGACCCGTCTCCTCGGCTTCACCGACGCGCGCCGTCAGCCGGTCCTCCAACGGGGCGCGAACGTGCCCAAACTGCCACGCCGGCACGTCCCACAGCCGAACGTCGACTGAGACGCTGTGGGGGCTCGCCGGCAAAGGACTGCTGCGGTTTCCGCCGCAGCTTCGGGCGGCTTACGACCGTTCCCGCCGGTCTGGGTTCCCGGGCTTCCCGTCGCCGTGCAACAGCTCATCAAGTTCGGCAGGATCCATTCGCTTGACGAGCCGCTCGAGCTAGCTGAAGCTCCGCGTGAGGCATGCGCCGTGGTCTTCGATGTGGAGGTCGATGTCAGTGCTATCGCGAGCCGCCACGACGAGCAGATCGATCAACTGCTCGGTCGTGAGGGCGCAAGACTCCAGGCGCACGGTGGCAAAGCTCACTGTTTGGCTGCCTCCTGTCCTTCGTGTGTCTACGTCGCTCATGTCATCCCTTCGTTGACGTGCCGAATTCCGCGTTTTCGGCTTTGACGGTGGGGCGTCGGAGCTAACCGGGTTTGGACGAACGTTGCGGACCACGGCGCACGCCGTTCAGACCAGCGGGGCTCATGGAGCGCCCGCTACCGAAGGCCGATCGCTGCCTATGGCGTCGTGACCTACCTGGAGGCTCAGATAGGTCTGCTCGCAGCCGTGCGCCGCATGAGCACCCCGAGGTGCTCCCCGCGTCGGCTCGGGCACGCGAGGACACATCGCGCGCCGTCTCAACGGCCGAACCTCTACCGATACCGCGTAGCAAGCCGAACAGCTATGGCGGCGTGACCAGGCAATGAGCACACCGAGATCCAGAGCGGAGCGCGCCGCATCGCAAGCCAGCCAGCTCAACGGCAGCAAGGAGATTCAGAACTACCGCCACCGGTTGATGATCGCATCGGCGAACCTGGTCAGCGCCGAGTCAGAACAGCCGACCTCGTTCGCGGCTCAACTTGAGGAAGCTCGGATTCTCGCGGTGATCGCAACACCCTGATGTGCTGCGCGCCGGTGGTGCTGGTCGGATCACCGCGTATGACAATTCGCGGAACGCGGGCGTCGCGCTCTGGTGCCGGGGCGGCCCATACGCGATCGTCGGTGCCGTGAAGGTCCTCTCTCAGACCCCAGCGCGGGGCCCGTTCCGCCGCGATGCGTGGCGCAGCCCGCTGCGCGGTCCGTGGCTGACGTCGGTCCTTGGAGCTGCCCTGCTTGTCGGCATCCCGATCGTCTTCGTGACCGGCCTGCTGTCGTACGTCGCCTACGAGCCGGCGCTTGGGCGCAACCGCTTGATCGGTGATCCCGGGGTGTTGGACTTCTACGTGTTCTCGTGGCCGACGAGCCCGGTCTGGCTGTATGCGCTGACGCAGGGCCTGCACGTCACGGTCGGCATCGCGCTGGTGCCGATCGTGCTGGTGAAGCTCTGGTCGGCGATGCCCAAGCTCTTCGAGTGGCCGCCGGTGCGCTCGCCGGCGCACGCGCTGGAGCGCGCGAGCCTCGCGCTGCTGGTCAGCTCGACGCTGTTTCAGTTCGCCACCGGGATCTTGAACGCCCAGCTGTACTACCCGTGGAAGTTCTCGTTTCTGGCGGCGCACTTCTACGGGGCGTGGGTGTTCATCGGCGCGATCGTGCTGCACGCGGCGATCAAGCTGCCGACGATGCGCCGTAGCCTGCGTGAGCGCCGCCTGATCGACGAGTTGCGGCGCGGCCTGGACGAGACGCGGCCCGAAGCCGGGGAGTCGGAGCTCATCCCGTCGGCGCCGAGCGCGCCGACGATCTCGCGTCGGGGCGTGCTCGGCCTGACCGGCGGCGCGTCGCTGGGGCTGCTCGTGCTGACGGGCGGCCAGTCGGTCGGCGGCCCGCTGCGCGAGATCGCCCTGCTGGCTCCACACGGCCGCGACCTCGGTTCTGGCCCGAACGACTTTCAGGTCAACAAGACCGCACGGTCGCTGGGGATCCGGGCAGAGCAGACCGGCGCGGCGTGGCGGTTGCACGTGGTGGGCGGCGTGCAGCCGGTGGTGCTGTCGCGCCCGCAGCTGCTGGCGCTCGCGCAGCGGACCTATGAGCTGCCGATCGCCTGCGTCGAGGGCTGGTCGACGACGCAGACATGGAGCGGCGTGCGGCTGCGCGACCTCGCCGCGCTCGCCGGCGTCGCCGCGTTTGACGAGGTGCTCGTCGAGTCCCTCCAGGAGGCCGGGAGCTTTCGCCGCGCGACGCTGAGCCCGGGCCAGGTCGGCGACCGCCGCTCGCTGCTGGCGCTGCGCGTCAACGGCGCCGACCTGTCGCCCGACCACGGGTTCCCCGCGCGGATCGTCGTGCCGGCGCTGCCGGGGGTGCACTGCACGAAGTGGGTCACGCGCCTGCAGTTCAAGGGGGTCCGGGCATGAGGCTGCGGCGCGCCTACGGCGCCGGTCCGCTGCACCTGCTCAGCCACGTCGCCGCGCTCGCGCTCGCGGCCTACGCGTTCACGCGGATCTTCGGGGGCGTCCAGCCGTGGAACGTCGTGCTGTGGTTCGCCGGCGCGCTGCTCGTGCACGACGCGATCGCGTTTCCGCTCTACACGGCGCTCAACCGGCTGGCGCTCGGGCGGGCGCGCCGATCGATCAACTACGTGCGCGTTCC
>DASZDB010000181.1:0-2598 GCA_035942495.1 Solirubrobacteraceae bacterium | reverse complement strand
AGGCGATGAGCAACGCGTCGCCGGCGCTGCTGGAGCCGATCATGCTCGTCACGCTCTCGATCCCCGAGGAGTCGGTCGGCGACGTCATCGGGGATCTCAGCTCGCGCCGCGGCCGGCCGCAGGGCATGGACTCGATCGGCGGCGGTCTGACCGAGGTCAAGGCCGAGGTGCCGATGGCGGAGATGCTCACGTACGCCCCGGACCTGCGCTCGCTCACCGGCGGCCAGGGCGACTACACGATGGAGTTCCTGCGCTACGAGGAGGTTCCCGCGCAGCTGCAGCAGAAGATCGTCGAGCAGGCCGCGGAGGGGGAGGCCGTCAGCGCGTAGCGATCGATTCGCCCGGCTGCGGGGGCGAAGACCGGGTCGCCGCACCCTCTATGAGGTAGCGACCTGCCCGAAGGAGAACGAATCGAATGTGGCCACCGCAAGCACTCGAGTTCCTGCGCGACCTCGAGGACAACAACGACCGCGCCTGGTTCAAGGCCAACCGGGCGCGCTACGACGACCACCTGCGGGCGCCGGGACAGGCGCTTGCCGAAAGCCTCGCGGGCCTCGGCGAGGCCAGGTTCTTCCGGCCCTACAACGACGCGCGCTTTCACCACCGGCCGCCGATCAAGGAGCAGCTCGGGATCGCGATCGGCTACGGCCCCGCGGGCGGCTACTACGTCGAGCTGTCGCTCGACGGGCTCATGACCGGCGCGGGCCTGCACCATCCCTCCAACGACCAGCTCGAGCGTTTTCGCTCCGCGATCGACGACGAGCGCCGCGCGCGCGGCTTCGAGCAGGCGCTGGCCAAGGCTCGAGCGGCGGGCATGGAGCTCGTCGAGCCCGTCCTCAAGCGCGCGCCACGCGGCTACGCCGTCGATCATCCGCGCGTAGACCGCCTGCGGCTGAAGAACCTCACCGTGTTCGCGCGCCATCCGCTGGCGCCGTGGCTGCACGACGAGCGCTGCCGCGACATCGTCCGCGCCGAGCTCGAGGGCGCCCGCCCGCTCGTCGCGTGGCTGGCCAAGCACGTCGGACCGCCCGGCGCCACCTGACCCACGCAGCGCTCCGGCCGCGCGCTCGGCCGGTACCCTGAGCATCGGCATGGAGCGCAAGTCGATCACGACCTCCCGCGCCGCCGTCGCGTGCGACGTCTGCGGGCGCACGCTGCTGCGCGGGGAGCACGCCGACGCGTTCATCGCCAACGGATCGCGGCGCATGGTCTGCGAGCTGTGCACCGCGCGCGCCGCGAACGAGGGCTGGATCCGCGAGGGCGCCGACAACGCGCTCGGCGTGCGGCGCAACGGCCCGCGCCACGGTCGCTCGCTGCTGGGCCGGCTCAAGCCGCCGCGCCGGACGCCGCCGCCGGAGGTCGAGCTGCCCTACCGCCGTCGCATCTCCTCCAACGTCGACCGGATCGTGCCCGGCACGCACGTCACGACGCCCGTCGAGCACGACGAGCTCGTGGTCACCGACGGCGGCCCGCCGCGCGAGGCCGATGCCGCGCCGGCCGCCGCGCTCGAGTCACGCGAGCCGCGCCATGTCCACGCCGTGCCGACGAACGCCGACCTGAAGATGGCGCGCGCCCTGGACGTCTTCAACCTCAGCGCGCACCCGCGGCGGATCGCCGGGGTGACGCGGTCGCTCGGCACACCGATGGTCAGCGTGCTGCCGTCCGAGGTCGAGGGCGCCATCGTCTCGATCGTCGTCGGCTGGGAGCTGTGCTGGTATCGCTACGAGGTCGACCTCGCCGACGAGGCGGCCGGCGTCCGGGTGCTCGGCCAAGGCGCCGAGTTGTCCGAGCTGACCGAGGCCGAACAACTGGCCAACGCCGTCGCCGATGACCGTGGGCGCCTTGTCCTTGCCGCCTGAGCCCGCCCCCCACTAGTCTCAAGTCCATGATCTACTGCGTCGTGCCGGAGGCACTGGAAGCCGAGCTGTTCGACAAGCTCACCGCCTACTACGCCGACGACGAGAACGTCACGGTCATCGTCGATCGCCGCAAGTCCGAGCGCCGCGGCCCGAACGACGACGAGGCCGCCAAAGAGCAGCGTGAGACGCGCGACCGCCGGCGCCAGCGCGTGCCCGGCGAGTTCCCGCGCATCGAACCCGGGTGAGGCCCCCGTCGAGGCGCCGGTGAAGGTCGTCGTGCACGTCGACGGCGGCGCGCGCGGCAACCCCGGGCCGGCCGCCGCCGGCGCCGTGATCTCGACGCCGGAGGGCGAGGTGCTCGACGAGGCCGCCGAGACGATCGGCGTCGCGACGAACAACGTCGCCGAGTACCGCGGCCTGCTGCTGGGCCTGCGCCACGCGAGCGCGCTCGGCGCCAGCGAGGTCGAGGTCGTCAACGACTCCGAGCTCGTCGCCAAGCAGGTCAACGGCACCTACAAGGTCAAGCACCCCGCCATGAAGCCGCTGCACGCGGCGGCGCTGACGGCGCTGAGCGGCTGCGAGCGCTGGTCGATCCGCTCGGTCCCGCGTGCGCAGAACGCCGGCGCGGACGCGCTCGTCAATCAAGCGCTAGACGCTCATTCGTAACCCCTTCACGGAGCGTCCCGCGCTCGCCGCGCTGGCGGGTGCGATCGCGATCGCGTTCTCGGCGATCCTCGTC
>DASZDB010000180.1:0-5845 GCA_035942495.1 Solirubrobacteraceae bacterium | reverse complement strand
CCGGCGTGGGACCTCGCCGTCGACGAGCAGCGCGCCGAGGCGCTGGCGCGGCTCGACGAGCTCGTCTTCAAGCCGCGCGACGGCGCGGGTGGCGCGGGCATCGTGCTCGGCGCGCAGGCGTGCGAGGACGAGCTGTCAGAGCTGCGGGCCGCGATCGATGCGGACCCCAGCGCGTGGATCGCCCAGGAGCCGGTCGCGCTGTCGACGCACCCCACCGTCATCGACGGCCGCCTCGAGCCGCGCCACGTCGACCTGCGGCCGTTCGTCGTCGGCGGGCGGGTGTGGCCGGGCGGCCTGAGCCGCTTCGCCCCGGGCGCCGGCGAGCTCGTCGTCAACTGCGCCCAGGGCGGCGGCGGCAAGGACGTCTGGGTGCTGGCGGACTGACGACGGCGAGGTCACCCGCCGCCCGCGCGGCGCAGCGCGTTGTGCGCATCCGCCGCCATCCGGCGCACGATCTCGCCCGCGGGCAGCACCTCGCCGACGAGCCCCGCCGTCTGCCCCGTGAACGGCGTCAGGGCCGGGCGTCGCTCGCGCACCGTCGCCATGATCTGCGCCCGCAGCTCGTCGGCCTGCTCGCGAGCTTCGGCCGCGCGCGCGTTCCACTCGTCGACGAACGGCGTGCGGATGACGCGCGGCACCACGCCATAGCCGGGCGATGGCGGCATGATCGCGCTCCACGCCTCGAAGCGCACGCAGTCCTCCGGGCGCGCGCCGACGATGGCGTCCTTCCACTCGTCGGTCGCGGAGGCCTCCGCGGAGGCCAGGAAGCGCGTACCGACGTTCGCCCCGGCCGCTCCGAGCGCGAGCGCGGCCGCCAGACCGCGGCCATCGGCAACGCCGCCCGCCGCGAGCACCGGCACCGGGCCGAGCGCGTCGGCGATCTGCGGCACGAGCACCATCGTGCCCACGCCCGCGGCCAGCCCCTGGCCGCCGGCCTCGCTGCCCTGCGCGATGAGGACGTCGATGCCGCGATGGGCCACCGCCAGCGCCTGGTCGAGCGTGTGAACCTGGTGGACCACCTTCGCGCCGGCCTCGTGCACGCGCGCGACGAGCTCGCCGGGATCGCCGAGCGCGAACGAGACGGCGGCCGGCCGCGCGTCGAGCGTGGCCGCGAACGCGTCCTCGTCGATCCCCGGCACGACATGGTTGACGACGAACGGCCGGTCCGTCAGCGCGCGGACCTGCGCGATCTGCTCGACTAACCGGTCCGCGGGCGTGAAGACCGCGCCGAGGCTGCCGATCGCGCCCGCTTCGCCGACCGCCGCGACGAGCTCAGGCGACGTCGCCGGCCAGATGGCCGCCTGCAGGAGCGGGACCTCGATCCCCATCAGCTCGCAGAACGGCGTGCTGAGCATGGTCGAGAACGAAGCCTACGCCGGTCTGCGACGCGTGACCAGAGCGCCGCGGCGTCTGCGCGGCGCCGGTTGCGCGGCTCAGACCTGCTCGCGCTCGTGTTGCGTCTCGAGCGCGCGATCCTCGTGGAACGCCGCCTGGCGCTCCTTCTGCTCGATCTGTGCCTCGAGCGCTTCGGCCTTGCGCGTGTGCTCGACGGCGGCCTGCCGATGGGTCAGCGCCTGCTCGCGCAGCCCCTCGAGCGAGCCGGCGTGCGAGTCGGCCATCTCGCGATGGCCCTCGGCCACCGAATCGAGCTTCGCGCGGCGCAGGTCTCGCTGACGCTCGCGCTCGCGGAAACGCATGACGACCCACCCGATCACGAGGCAGATCACGACGATCATGACGACGAGAGCGACGGTGTCCATGCCCGTATGGCTACCCGACGGGCGTCGTCGCCAAGCCGGCCGCAGCGCGTCGCTAGGCTGCAAAAACGAGGATTCACCCTCAGCTTGTCGCCATCCGAGGAGTACGCCGTGCACGTCGAGATCTGGTCGGACATCGCCTGTCCGTGGTGCTACGTCGGAAAGCGCCGCTTCGAGGCTGCGCTCTCGGCGTACGAGCATCGCGACGAGGTGACGGTGACGTGGCGCAGCTTCGAGCTCGACCCGCAGGCTCCGCCGCAGCGCGATCAGGACGGCGCCGACCACCTGGCCCAGAAGTACGGCATGAGCCGCGACGAGGCGCTCGCGATGCAGGCCCGCATGACGGAGGCGGCAGCCGCCGACGGGCTCGAGTTTCGCTTCGACATCGCACGCGGCGCCAACACCTTCGACGCGCACCGCATCGTGCACCTCGGCGCCGCGCACGGCATGCAGGATGCGATGCAGGAGCGCATCATGCGCGCCTACCTCACCGAGGGCGAGCTCATCTCCGACCACGCGACGCTCGAGCGCCTGGCGGTGGAGGTCGGGCTCGCGCCCGACGAGGTGCGCGACGTGCTGAGCTCCGAGCGCTACGCCGCCGACGTCCGCGCGGACGAGCGCACCGCGGCCCTGCTCGGGATCAGCGCGGTTCCCTTCTTCGTCGTCGACCGCGCGCTCGGGGCGTCCGGGGCGCACCCGCCCGATCAGCTGCTCGAGCTGCTGCGGCAGGCTCGAGCGACCGGTCCACGCGTGGTGGTCGCCGACGGCGAGACGTGCGCCGCCGACGGCAGCGGCTGCTGAGAGCGCAGCTTCAAAACGCGTAGCGCACGCCCAGCCACGGCGTGCGGCGCTCGATGAGCGCCAGCAGCTCGCGGACGCGCGCACCCTTCCACCCGCGCCGGTAGCGCACGTTCCAGCCCCCGGTCTGCGAGCGCTTGGGCTCCTGCGTGTCCGGCGTCCAGAGGACCTCCTCGGCGCGCGGATGCCAGCCGAGGTTCACCTCGTGCAGGCGGTCGTTGTGCGTGAGGAAGATGACCTCCGCGGCCATCTGCGCCTTCGCCGCCGCGCCGACGCCCGCGTCGAGCGCGCCGAGCAGCTCGTCCCAGTCCTCGAGCCAGCCGTCCCGCACGATCACCGGCGAGAGGTTGACGTGGACCTCGTAGCCGGCGGCGACGAAGTCGTCGATCGCGGCGATGCGGTGCTCAACCGGGTGGGTGCGCACGTCGACGAGGCGCGAGATCTCGCGCGGCATGAGCGAGAAGCGCACGCGTGTGCCCCCGCGCGGGTCGAGGTCGAGCAGGTCGCGGTTGACGGCCTTCGTCGCGAACGACGCCTTGGCGCCGTCGGTGCGAGCGAACAGCTCGATGAGGTCGCGGACGTTGGCGGACACCCACGCGTCCACAGAGCAGTCGGAGTTCTCGCCGATGTCGTAGACCCAGTCGGACGGGTCGCACTGGTTGGGCGCCGGCTTACGGCCTTGCCGCGCGATGTGGCGCTCCGTCGCGCGCAGGATCTGGTCGATGTTCGCGAACACCGTGATCGGGTTGGCGAAGCCTTTGCGCCGCGGGACGTAGCAGTAGGCGCAGCTCATCGCGCAGCCGTTTGACTGCGACGGAGCGATGAAGTCACTCGAGCGGCCGTTGGGGCGCAGCCGCGGCGACTTCAGCGTCCCCAGCACGAGGTGCGTGCGCTTGATCGCGTTCCAGTCGGCGACGTTGCCCTCGTTGCCGTGCAGGCCCGGGATCTGCCAGTGCGAGGCGACCTCGACGATCTCGGCGTGCGGGAAGCGATCGAGCACCTCCTGACCGCGAGCGAGCTCCATCGCCGCCGGCTCGGCGTGGATCGTGCCGACCTGCAGGAGGCGGTCGATCGGGCTGGCCGGAGCTGCCGCAGTGGACATGCCTCAATTGTGGTGGCGGTCACGCGGTGGTCGGAGCGCGGCCGCGCCATCGCGCTGTGGCGTAGCGTGTAGAAGCGGAACTCCGTGCTGAACGGCGGCCTGGGCGGTCCCGACGGTGGTGTGGCGAATGCGTATCGCTCCGCGTGCACGGTTCGCCACGCCCCCGAATCTCAGAAGAGCCCTCCATCGGACTCGAACCGATGACCCCTTCCTTACCATGGAAGTGCTCTACCAACTGAGCTAGGAGGGCAGACGCGAAAGCCTAGCTCACGGTGATTGACGTGCTCGCGGACCCGCGGTGCCCAGACGGATCGGGGCCGGGCGCGGGGCGGCAGGGGCGCGTCGCGCTAGCGTCCGCGCCCATGGCCAGCCTGAATCCCGCGCTCGAGGACGCCCGGTTCTGCCCGCGCTGCGCCCGGCCGGCGCAGGTGACGTTCCCACGCGAGCTGCGCTGCGACGCGTGTGGCTACCGGGCGTTGTGGAGCCCCGAGCCGGTCGCCGCCGCGATCCCGCGCGATGACGACGGACGGATCTGGCTGCTGCGCCGCACGCTGCACGAGGGCGCCGGGCGCTGGACGTTTCCCGGCGGCTACGTCGAGCTCGGCGAGTCCGTCGAGGACGCCGCCGTACGCGAGACGCGCGAGGAGCTCGAGATGGAGATCGAGCTCGGCAGCCTCGTCGGGGTCTACTCGCGCGCGGACACCCGCGCGGTGCTCGTCGTCTTCAACGCCCGCGCGCTCGGGATCGCGCGCGAGACCGCGGAGGCGTCGGAGGTGCGCGCGTTCGCGGAGGCCGAGCTGCCGTGGGACGAGCTGGCGTTCTGGTCGACCGAGCAGGCGCTGCGCGACGCCCTCGGCGTGACCGCCGGCCGCTGACCGCGCGGCCTACGCGCGAGCCGCCCGCGCGCGCGAGCTCTTCGCCGTCACGGTCGTGATCGGCAGGCCCAGCGGCGTCAGCTTGGCCGGGAGGTTGATGTGCAGCCACTTCGACACGCGCGCGGGCAGCGTCGAGATGATGATCTCGTCGTAGCCGTCGAGATTGACCGCGTCGTTGATCGCGTCGCAGGGGTTGGGATCTCCGACCTTGCCCTCCACAGGCCCGCCGGCGGCCTCCTCGAGCAGGGGGAGCGCAAGCTCCAGCACCTCTTGCGCCTCGGTGTCGTCGGTGTCCTCCGGGTCGACGAAGCGGTGCAGGCCGTGTGCAGCGCGCGGCACGAGCAGGGTGAACGTCGCCGGCCCGGTGGCGGCGCGGGCGCGGACCGCGTCGAGCAGCGCGGGCGTGGCGGCGGTGCGGTGTGCGACAACCAGGACGCGCGCGGGCGCGGAGGACTCCATGGCGACTCCTTCGGCTCGGGAACGCGGTGGATCCTGTCAGGTTGGCGCGTCGCCGCCAAGCATCGTCGACGGCGCCGTCTCAACCGTCGAAATCGGCGCCGTCGCAAGGCCAGTGGCGGGGGCAGGATTCGAACCTGCGAAGGCGTAGCCACTCGGTTTACAGCCGAGCCCGTTTGACCGCTCCGGAACCCCGCCGGGCCCGCGCAGTCTAGCGATCAGGTGCCTTGCATCACCTCGAACGGGCGCCCTCGGTCGACCTCGTACGCAGCGTATTTCGGGCCGCCGACCACGATCGAGGAGCTGCCCTCGACCGCCTTCGAAGGAATGAACCATTGCCGGCCATCGGCGAGGAGCACGAAGAGAAACTCGCAGCGCGACGAACTGAACCGCTTGACGAGCCCGTTCCAACTCTGGTTCCCGCCTCGCGTCGCGAGGGACACCTGGTAGCGGCCGTTCTTTATGTGCACGGTCGACGTCTTGACCTGGACGCGGATCAGCCCGTCGTCGATCAAGGCGATGAGATCGGTGTCCGGGCTGTGTCCGAAGGGCACAAAGACGCTGGTGTCCGGCTGCATGAGCAGCCATACCGCGGCGGCTCGCTCGCCGATGTCGCCCTGCTCGCGGGGAGATATGCGTCCGTCCATGCACCGGAACATATGTTCTGGTCCGGACGGAATCACAGCAGAGCGTCGAGCCTCTTCACCAAGTCGGGAGCATCCGGCTCGGTCCCCGCCCCGAACCGCGCCACCACGTCGCCCTCGCGATCCACGAGGTACTTGTTGAAGTTCCACTCGGGCGCGCCGGCCGCCGCGCCGAGCCGGCGAAACAGCGCGTTCGCGCGCTCCCCCGTCACG
>DASZDB010000179.1:0-3783 GCA_035942495.1 Solirubrobacteraceae bacterium | reverse complement strand
GATCGCCTGCAGCGCGGCGTTCAGCCGCTCGACGTTGCGCCCGTAGGCGCCGGGCACGATCGCGACGCCCGAGACGAAGCCGCCGTTGTTGTAGATCGCCTCGGCCACGTCGCCGACGAGCACGAACTCGACGTCGTGCTGCTGCAGCGTGCGCAGCGTCTCGAGGAGGAGGGGATCAAGTTCGAGCTCACTCATGTCCTTACCGTTCGCGCGCGAGGGCGCCACTCCTTCCCGGCTTCGTCGACCCGACGTGGCGCGTTGCCGGGGTCGACGCGCGCGCTGCGCTACCCTTCCGCGACCTATGGCCGTCCCCAAGCAGAAGCAGTCGCACGCGCGCACCGCCCAGCGGCGCGCCCAGCACAAGATGGCCGCGCCGGTCTACAACGCGTGCCCGCAGTGTCACAGCGCCCGGCGCCCGCACCGGGTCTGCCCGAGCTGCGGTTACTACGGCGGCCGCGAGGTCGTTGCGCCAGCGACGGCGCACGACCACCACGACCACTGAGGATGGCCGGCGGATGCCGGCCCGACGCATCCGGGACCTGATCGCGCGCCCGAATGGGAAGGTCGCGAGCGAGCCGATGCTGAACGTCCCCGTCATCGCGGTCGACGCCAACGGCGCCGACCTCGGCCCGGGCGAGGTGGCGGCGGGCGCCAACCTCGCCGCCGCGCAGGGCGTCCGGGTCCTGCTGTTCGGGCCGGCCGCCGAGCTCGGCGCCGCCGGCCCGGGGATCGAGGTCATCGACGCGCCGCTGTCGATCGCCAAGGAGGCCAATCCCGCCGCTGCCGCGCGCGCGCACCCGGAGTCCTCGATCGTGCGTGCCGCCCAAGCCGTCGCGGCGGGCGACGCCGACGCGCTCGTCTCGGCCGGCGCGACCGGCGCCGCGCTCGCCGCCGCGCTGTTCAACATCAAGCGCGACCGCGGCATCCTGCGCCCTGCGCTCGCCGCGCAGGTGCCCGTACCCGGCGCGCCGGTCACGCTCGTCGACGTCGGTGCCAACTCCGAGGTCCGCCCCGAGCACCTCGTGCAGTTCGCCTTCATGGGGGCGGCGCTGGCGCAGATCGTGCACGGCGTCGCAAACCCGCGCGTCGCGCTGCTGTCGGTCGGCGAGGAGGCGACGCGCGGCACGCCGCTGACGATCGACGTCCACGCCCGCCTGACCGCGGTCACCGGCCTGAACTTCGTCGGCAACCTCGAGGGTCATGCGCTCGTCGAGGGCCGCGCCGACGTCGTCGTCACCGACGGCTTCACCGGCAACGTCGCGCTCAAGGTGATGGAGGGCGTGTCGGACAAGATGATCGCCCTGCTCAAGGAGACCGCCGTCTCCAGCCGCCGCGCGAAGGCCGGCGGCGTGCTCATGCGCCCGGCGCTGCAGCAGTTCCGCGACGACATCTCGCCCGAGATCGCCGGCGGCGCGTACCTGCTGGGCCTGCGCAAGATCGGCGTCGTCGGGCACGGGCGCTTCACGAGCCGCGGCTTCGCGCACGCGATCCTGCTCGCGGCGCGCGGCGTGAGCGGCGACATCACCGGGCGCACGCACGAGTTGCTGGACCGTGCCGGCGCGCTGCGCAAGCCGGCCGCGGCGATGTCCGAGAGTGGCTCTACCGTTCCGGCGCAATGACGCGACAGGAAGTCTTCGCCATGGTCCAGGCACACCTCGTCGACGAGCTCGAAGTCGATCCGGCCCGCATCGACGACAGCACGAACTTCCGGGTCGACCTCGAGGCCGACTCGCTGGACCTGTACACGCTCGTGCAGGAGCTCGAGGATTCGTTCGGCGTGAAGATGACCGACGAGCAGGCCGCGAAGATCGTCACCGTCGGCCAAGCGGTCGACTTCGTTCTGCTGCACGCCGTCGTCCACGAGCCCACCGAGTCCTGAGACTTCTGACCGAACTCCTCGAGGAGCTGCCCGAGCATCTGCACCGGCAGGTGTTCACGCACGCCTCCTGGACCGAGCGCCGCAGCGACTCCTACTCGCGCCTGGCGTTCCTCGGCGACTCCGTGCTGAGCCTCGCGGTGACGTCGCACCTCTATCCGCGCCTGGAGGCCGAGCGCTTCGGCGCCGGCCGGCTGACGAAGATCCGCGCCCAGAGCGTGTCGGGCGTCTCCTGCCGCGCGGTCGCCGAGCGGCTCGGCGTGCCGGACAAGCTGCGCGCGTCGGCCCCGGCGGGGATCGGCCAGAGCGCCGACTCGCTCGTCGAGACCGAGCGCGTCCTCGCGTCGGTGATCGAGGCGGTGATCGGTGCGTGCTACCTGCACAACGGCTACGACCGGACGGCCGCCGCAGTCGTCGAGGCCTTCCAGCCGGAGATCACGAACGCGCTGTCGCACCCCGTCGACTTCAAGTCCGCCCTGCAGGAGCGCCTCGCGCGGCGCGCCGCCACAGTCGAGTACACCATCGGCCGCGAGGAGGGCCCGCCGCACGACCGCACCTACGAGGTCATCGCGGCGGTCGACGGCGAGGAGGTCGGGCGCGGATCGGGGCGCTCGAAGAAGCACGCCGAGCAGGAGGCCGCCCGCGCTGCGCTCGAATCGCTGCATCCCGATGACGCGACGATGATCGTGGAAGAGCTGAACGGGACGCACGTGTAATGCACCTGCGCTCGATCACGCTCAAGGGCTTCAAGTCCTTTCCCGATCGCACCCGGCTGGACTTCGCGCCGGGCGTGTCCGTCGTCGTCGGCCCCAACGGCTCGGGCAAGTCGAACATCACCGACGGCGTGCTGTGGGCGATGGGCGAGCAGTCGCCGCTCGCCGTCCGCGGCCAGTCGATGCGCGACGTCATCTTCGGCGGCGGCCGCGGCGTCAAGGCGCGCAGCTCCGCCGAGGTCGAGATCGTCATCGACAACGGCGACGGCGCCGTCGACCTGCCGCTCGGCGAGATCTCGATCGTGCGCCGCCTGGACCGCTCCGGCGAGGGCGAATATCGCCTCAACGGCGCGAAGTGCCGCCTCGTCGACGTGCTCGAGCTGCTGTCGGACACCGGGCTGGGCAAGGAGATGCACTCCGTCGTCTCGCAGGGCCGCGTCGAGTCGATCGTCACCTCCAAGCCGCGTGACCGGCGCCTGCTCATCGAGGAGGCCGCCGGGCTGGGCAAGCACCGCAAGCGCCGCCGCCGCGCGCAGCTCAAGCTCGAGCGCACGCAGGACAACCTCGACCGCGCGCTGGACGTCGAGCGCGAGGCACGGTCGCGGCTTCGCCCGCTGAAGCGCCAGGCCGAGGCGGCCGAGCTGCACGAACGCCTGGAGCGCCAGACGCTCGAGGCTCGCTGGGAGCTCGTGCGCGACCTCGCCCGCGCCCGCCGCGACGAGCTGCGCTCCGCGGAGGGCGTCGCCGCCGCTGCGCGCGCCGCCCGCGAGGAGGCGCAGAGCGCGCTCGCCGCCGTCGCCGCCCGCCGGCGCGAGGCCGAGGCGGCGATGACCCTGCGCGCAGAGCAGCGCGAGGCGTTCGCCGAAGCCCTGTACCGCGCCCGCTCGGCGGGCGAGCGCGTCGGCCTGCGCCTGGAGCGGGCCAGCGCGACCGCCGACGACCTGACGGAGCGCGCCGAGCGCCGCTCGCACGAGCTGAGCGCGCTCGTCGCGCTGGCCGAGACCGAGGGCGAGGCGGCCGACGCCGAGGCCGGCGACCAGCGCATCGAGGCGCTCGAGGCCGAGCTCGAGCGGCTGGCCGCCGATCACGCGACGCAGCTCGAACGGGAGGTCGCGGCGCTCGAGCAGACACGGGCGGCGGCCGTCGCCTCCGCCGCCGAGGGCCGGGAGGCGGTCGACGCGGCCCGGGCGCGCC
>DASZDB010000178.1:0-7049 GCA_035942495.1 Solirubrobacteraceae bacterium | reverse complement strand
ACCGGCGGCATCGGCGTCGCGGCCGCCGATCCGACGCTGCTCGCGACGCTCGGCGGCCGCATGACCCGCGGGCGCTTCCTGACGACGGCGACGGGGCGCACGGCGTCGGTCGTGCTCGGCGCCGTGGCGGCGCAGCGGCTCGGCATCGATCGCGTCGGCGTGCAGGTCTACATCGCGGGGCGCTGGTACACCGTGATCGGGATCATGGGCTCCCTCCCGCTGGCCGGCGACCTCGACCGCTCCGTGCTCATGGGCCACGACGCGGCGGCGGCCTACCTGCGAGAGGAGCGCTCGGCCACCAGCGTCTACGTGCGGGCCGCGCCGGCCGTAGTGCAGCAGGTGCGCGAGCGATTGGCCGCCACCGCCAACCCGGCGAACCCCGAGGAGGTCACGGTCTCCCGTCCATCCGACGCGCTCGCCGCCCGCGCGGCGGCGGAGTCGGCCTTCACCGGGCTGTTTCTCGGCCTGGGCGCCGTCGCGCTGCTGGTCGGCGGCATCGGGATCGCCAACACGATGGTCATCTCCGTCCTCGAACGGCGCAGCGAGATCGGCCTGCGACGCGCGCTGGGCGCCACCCGCGGGCACGTGCGCATGCAGTTCCTCGGGGAGTCGCTGCTGCTCGCGCTCGCCGGTGGGGCGGCCGGGATCGCGATCGGCGTCCTCGTCATCGGCGGCTACGCCAACAGCCGCGGGTGGGAGACGGTCATCCCGCCCGAGGGGCTGGCGGGCGGAATGGCGGCCGCACTCGCCATCGGAGCGCTGGCGGGTCTCTATCCGGCCGCGCGGGCCGCACGGCTGGCGCCGACCGAGGCCCTGCGCAGTGTGTAGCGATGTCGCGTTCGCGGGCAGACGGGCATGATCAGCCTCCGACCCAGCACGTCGAGGCCATGCGGATGAGCGCTCATCTGATCGCGCGCGCCGGGTGCGCCAGGTGCGCCGGGTGCGCCTGCGGCCGCTGACGTCCTGGGAGCGTGTGGGCGACTACCGCGGCGCCGAGGAGGGCGGCGGCGGCGGCGATCAGTACGCCGCGGTCAGCGGCGTGGATGAACGCTTCGCGGGCGGCCGTGATTACCGCCTGTCCCTCTGGCGCGCTGAGGTGGGCTGCGATCGCGCTCGCGGCCCCAATCGAGTCGCCCGCTGCCGCCGCGGTGTGGGGGGAGAGCGCCGCCGCGTCGCTGAGTGCCGATGTGTAGGCCGATGCGACGACGGAGCCAATGACGGCGACGCCGAGGACGCCGCCGATCTCGCGGGTGGCGTCGTTCATTGCGGAGCCAACGCCGGCTTTGTCTGCTGGGACGGCGTCCATGATCGATTCCGTGGCGGGGGCCATCGCCATTCCCATCCCGGCGGCCATCAGGACGCTGGCGACGAGAAAGAGTCCGTAGCGCGAGCTGGGCTCGGCGGTCGACATGACGCCGAGCCCGGCCGACAGCAGCAGCAGGCCGCCGGCGACGGGAACCTTTGCCCCGATGCGCTGTGCGATGTGCGCTCCGACGGGCGATGTCGCGCCGATGACGATGGCGAACGGCAGCGCTGCGAGCCCTGCCTGTAGCGGCCCGTAGCCGAGCATGAATTGGAGGATCTGCGTCAGGACGAACAGCGATCCGAACAGCGAGAAGAAGATGACTGCGAGTGCGCCGGAGGCAGCTGCGTAGCGGGCGTCGCGAAACAGTGAGAGGTCGACCAAGGGGTGCTCGACGCGCCGCTGCCACCAGGCGAAGACGGTGATCGCGGTCGCCGTGGCCAGGGCGCCGATAAGCGTTGATGTCGACAGCCAACCGTGGTTGGGAGCCTCGATGACCGTCCAAGTGAGCGTCGTCAGCGCCACGACGCTCAGCAGCGCCCCGGCGACATCGAGGCGTGGGGCGTCGGGAGCTGCCGAGGCGGGGACGAGGCGGCGCGCTGCGATCAGCGCGATGGCTATGAGCGGGAGGTTGACGAGGAAGATCGAGCTCCACGCGAAGTGCTCGAGCAGCCAGCCGCCGGCGGTTGGGCCGATCGCGACGCCGAGGCCGCTGACCGCGGTCCATAGCGCGATCGCTTTGGTGCGTTCGGCGGAGTCGCGGAAGACGTCGGTGAGGATGCTCAGCGTTGCGGGCATCACCAGCGCCGCGCCAGCGCCCATGATCACGCGCGTGGCGATCAGCTGTCCGGGTGTCTGGCAGATGGCGGCGAGCGCTGAGCCGGCGGCGAAGATGAGCATCCCGGCGCGCAGCGCGTGGTGTCGCCCGAAGCGGTCACCGATCGAGCCGGCGGCCAGCAGCAGCCCGGCGAACACGAGCGTGTAGGCGTCGACGATCCACTGCAGCTGCGTCGTGTCGGCGCTCAGCTCGCGCACGAACGATGGCAGCGCGATGTTCACGATCGTGCCGTCGACGGTGATCACGAGCAGGCTCAGGCACAGCACCGCGAGCGTGCGCCAGCGATGCTCGTGGGGCGGCATGCGCGGGCGGTGCGGCCGTTGGGCCCGGAGTCGATGGCGTGGTGTGGCGAGCGGGAGTGAGAGTGAGTTGCGCATGCTGCGCAGGCTCGCCGCAGCGCGGGCTGATGGCCATCCGGGATCCCGCCGAGCGTCGCGCGGGGAAGCCCGCCGACGACGGTGGGGATATCCCGATTGCCGTGGCTCGGCGCCGAGGCGAAGATGGGCGCATGCGTAGCCCGCGCCGAGCGATCAGCGGTCTGCTCGTCATCGGGTTCATGGCGGGCCTTGCGTCGCTCGTCGTCGTGCTGCAGAGCACGCACGTGACGAACGTCGCGAGCGCGGTCGTCTTCGGGCCGGGCATCGGCTGGACGTTCATCGCGACGGGGCTGTTTGCGTGGTGGCGGCGCCCCGAGAATCGCTTCGGCGTGCTGATGACCGCGGTCGGCTTTGCGTGGTGTGCCGGCGCGCTGGCGGTCGCCGACGAATATCGGCTGTTTGTCGCCGGCACGCTGCTCAGCGCGATTCCGTACGCGTTGCTTGTGCACATGCTGCTCGCGTTCCCGCAGGGGCGCCTCGGTGACCGCTTCGATCGTCTCGTGGTAGGCACGAGCTACGTCAGCTGCACGTTGCTGCAATGGCTGCCGCTGCTGGTCTTCGACACCCGCCGGCTGGACTGCGAGTGCGCGCGCCAGTCGCTGCTCGTGCCGGCAGATCCCGATGCCGAGCGGCTGCTCTTCGCAGGCCAGTCGGCCGTTGCGCTGCTCGTCTTGGCGGGCATCGTGGTGGCGCTGGCACGCCGGATGCGCCGCAGCGGCGGCCTGCGCGCGGCCGAGCTGCGCCCGCTCGCGCCGGTCGGTGCGCTGGTGGCGATGCTGCTCGTGGCATCGATGTTGGCTCGTGTTTCCGCCGTCCCGGAAGGCGTGCGCGACGGCGTGCGCGGGGTCGCGCTCGCCGGGTTTCTGCTGATCCCGTGTGCGTTTCTGGCCGGCCTGCTGCGCACCCGGCTGTCGCGCGGCGCGGCGTTGACGCGCTTGGTCTCGCGGCTGGCGCACCGTGACGCTGCCAGCGGCGCCGTCCGCGACGCGCTTGCCGAGGCGCTTGGAGACGCGGACATCAGCCTCGCCTACTGGGTTCCCGATCAGCGCCGCTACGTCGATGCCGAGGGCCGGCCGGTCGCGCTGCTCGACGACGGGGAGGGGCGCCGCTGGACGGCGATCGAACACGATGGGCGCCCGATCGCCGCGATCCGGCACGCCGCCGATATCGAGGAAGAATCCGAACTTGTCCGCGCCGCTGGTGCCGCCGCGGCACTGACGCTTGAGAACGAGCGCCTGACCGCCGAGCTGCGCGCTCACGTCGAGGAGCTGCAGGCTTCACGCGCGCGGATCGCCCAAGCCGGACTAGACGAACGCCGGCGCCTGGAGCGCGACCTGCACGACGGCGCGCAACAGCGGCTGGTCTCGCTGGCGTTCACGCTCGGCCTCGCGCGCAGTCGCGCCCGCGCCGACGGCGCCAACGTCGCCGAGCTGCTGGAGGGCGCGGACGACCAGCTGCAGGCGGCGCTGGAGGAGCTGCGCGAACTGGCCCGCGGAATCCATCCCCCGGTCCTCTCTGACCGCGGCCTCGGCGAGGCACTCACAGCGCTTGCGTCGCGCGCGCCGCTGCCGGTGCAGATCATCGACGCGCCCGCCGAGCGCCTGCCCGCGTCGCTGGAATCCGCCGTCTACTTCACCGTCGCCGAAGCGCTCACCAACGCGGCGCGTCACGCGCAGGCCAGCCACGCGACAGTTTGCGTCGCGCGCCAGCACGGCGAGCTCGTCGTCGAGATCGCCGACGACGGGATCGGCGGCGCCGACGCCACCTGCGGCAGCGGATTGCGGGGGCTGGCTGACCGGCTCGCTGCCCTCGGCGGACGACTGAATGTCAGCTCGCAGCCGGGATACGGCACCACGATCCGCGGGTCGATCCCATGCGGATAGTCCTCGCCGACGACTCGATCCTGCTGCGCGAGGGCCTCGTGCGCCTCCTCGAAGAGGCCGGCTTCGAGGTCGTGGCGCAGGCGGGCGACGCCGAGGATCTACTGCGCAAGGTCGGCGCCCACGCCCCCGACGTCGCGATCGTCGACATCCGCATGCCACCGACCAACACCGACGACGGATTGCGAGCCGCGATCGAGATCCGCCAACGCTGGCCCGACATCGGGGTCCTCGTGCTGTCGCAGTACGTCGAGGAGACACTCGCGATGGACCTCCTCGCCGACAGCCACGGCGGCGTCGGCTACCTGCTCAAAGATCGCGTGCGGGATATCGAACGCCTGACTGACGCCGTCGCGCAGGTCGGATCGGGCGCAACCGTCCTTGACCCCAACGTCGTCTCCCAGCTGCTCGGCCGCACACGGCGCAGCGACCCGTTCGCCGTCCTCACCCAGCGCGAGCGCGAAGTGCTCGAGCTGATGGCACAGGGCCGCACGAACCACGCGATCGCTGAACGCCTCGTCATCACTGCCGGTGGCGTCGAGAAGCACGTCACGAGCATCTTCGGCAAGCTCGGCCTTCCTCCCACGCCTGAAGATCACCGGCGCGTACTGGCAGTCCTGCGATTTCTCGAAACCTGAGCGCCGCAGCCACCCAGTGCGCCCGCGGCGCCCGGCGTTCCAGGCCCGACGGCTAGGACCGCCGGCGCAGCCACGCCACAGCGAGGATGTACGTGATGCCCGCGAGCGCCGCGAGCTGGCCGTAGGGGGACCCGTTCTGGCCGTCGGCGATCTCGTAGAGCCACAGCACAAGCACAGCGCCGACCACGACGAGGCCGGTCGCGGCATTGGCCCTCATATCAATGAACGCCCAGCGCTCGTCGCGACCTGGGCCGCCCAAACCCTGCAACGTCTCGCTACGCGAGCCCAGCAGGAAGACAGCGGCCACGACTGCCATCACCACGAACGCGCGGGCGCCTTCGCCGGCCCTGCCACCGATCGCGAAGGCGGCGAACATCAGCGCCCCGACAAGGAGGCTGAATGTCGGCATCCACCAGCGGCGTCGCCACCACGGTGGCGACGAACTGCGACCGGGCTCAGCCGTCACTTCTCGCCGCTTCCCGGGCCGATGTCCTCAACGTGGAAGATCTGCTCGACGGCGCTGTCAAAAAACCGCGCGAGCGCGAGCGCGAGCGGAAGCGACGGCGTGTAACGCCCGGTCTCGATCGAATTGATCGTCTGTCGCGAGACTTGCATCGCTTCCGCCAATCGCTGCTGCGAGAAGCCTCTGGCCGTCCGCAGTTCACGAACGTCATTGCGCATGCGACCTCGGCGCCAGGCAGCCGCCGCGCTGCCGCCGTCGCCCCATCTCGACCGCGGCGAAGAACACCGGCGCCCACGCGACCTCCGACAAGCCCGCCAACCACAGCCCCACCATCCCCGCAACGGCTCCAAGAAGGGCAATCGCCGCATCGGCCCTCCAACGGCTGTGCATCTTGACGCTCGTCATGGCAACTCCTTCTGTCTGCATTGTCGGTTGTCGTACGTCAAGCTAGCTTGTCACCGGCGGCAATGTCAAGTAGGTTTTACACCCGGATCGAGGTTCGGGCCGCCCGCCTTGCCGTTGTGCGGCTCTGCCTGCCCGACGCACCCTCAGCGGACATCACGCGGCCTGCCGTCGCGTTGAACTGCAGTCAGGGGTTCAATCAGCCAAGCTGTCGAGATGAGCTCGGGGCCGCTGGGTCTTCCGTGGCTGCTCTGGGCGGGGGTTGCCTGGGTGGTGGCGACCGTCTTTGCGTTCGTGGTCCCGCGTTCCGCCGGCGCCACCGGGCTCCAGTACGTCATCTTGCGCTGGTTTCACGCGCTCGTATGGACGCTCCTTGGCCTCTCGGCCCTCGCGCGTGAGCTCGTACCGGCACGCGGGCAACTCGCAGACCTCATCGCCCAGCTCGCTCTGGCGGTCTACCTCGCCTACCTCGTCACGTTCGTCCGGGCGCGTGCATGAGCGACAGCGGTCCTCCATCGGGACGGGAACGGGCGCTGACCGACGCGCCGGCGTGTCCCACTGCCGAACCTCTACCGGGACGCCGCTGCGTCGAAGGTTGCGTCCGGATAGGGCAGGGCCTCTGCGCGTGTGGCGTCGATCCGCACCGGGGCCCGCGGCGGCGACCTGATCGGGATGGCGCTCGTCGCGGAGCACGGGCTTGGTGCAGTCGGCGCGCGAGGCGCCGGGGCATGGCGGCCGACGGCTCAGGGGCGAGGGCCGGCGTCGCGCTGGTCAGGTGCGCGAGGTTCGCTCCGGTGCCCGCGGCGGCATCGAGCACGTCGCCGGTAGGGGCGGTGAGCAGTTGCGCGCATCGCGGCGCGAGGGCCTTGCGCTGGAGGCGCGGCGTCAGGCGGTCATAGAGCGCTGCGAACAGCGGACCGGACGAGCCACGTCGGCGTGCTGACCGCGTGGGGGTCACTCATCACGTTCGCGGGCCTCGTTGACCCGCGCGCCGAGATCGCGCTCGTGGTACGCCGCTTGTCGGCGCGGCGTCGGTCTGCGCTGATGTGGCTGTTAGCGTGGCGCAATGGCGGTCGGCCTGCTTGAGCGTGACGAAGCGCTGGCGTTGGTGGCAGGGCTGATCGAGCGCGCCGTGGCCGGTGTGGGTG
>DASZDB010000177.1:0-6537 GCA_035942495.1 Solirubrobacteraceae bacterium | reverse complement strand
GATCTTGCGCAGGTGACGCCGGCCGGCGACCGCATCGGCGTAGGAGCGGTGCGGGTCGATCAGTCGCTTGGAGAGCCGGACGCCGGCCCTCAGGTAGGCCTGGTGTACGAACGCGCCGCACCAGACGCGGCAGGGCGGCAGCCTCAGGCCCATGTCGCGCTCCCAGCGGTCGATCACCGGCGAGCAGTTCGTCGTGCCGATCTCCCGGATGCCGACGTGCTCGACCGCCCATGCGACCGCCTTCTTGCGCACGGAGTCGCGGACGTCCGTCGCGCCACCGGCGCTCGGCACGATCGCGAAGAGCGCCGTCGCGCAGGTGACAAGGAGAGCGATCGCGGCCAGGCGGCGGCGCATGGCCTGCATCATGCCCGACATGGCGACGTGTGACGCCGCTTTGGCCACATTGGCACGTCACGTCCGCTCAGCCCGCACGGCCTTGCGCAGCGACTCGTCGAAGCCGATCGGCTCGACGCCGAACAACGCCGCGCCGCTGGGATCGGTGACCACGGTCTCCGTCGACAGGCCCTCGATCAACGGCCGCGCGACGCTCGCGTCGACCGGCGTGACAAGGCCGATCCACAGCGACGACAGCCACGGGGTCAGCAGGGGGACGGGGATCTTCGGGCGCCGGCGCCGGCCGAGCGCGGACGCCATGCGGTCGAGCATCTCGCCGTAGGGCAGCACGTCCGGCGAGCCGACCTGGACCTCGCGCCCGGCGGAGGCCGGGACCGCCGGTGCCGTGGCGAGATAGGCGACGACGTCGTCGACGTCGATCGGCTGGGTCGGCGTCGACAGCCAGCGCGGCGCGATCATCACCGGCAGCCGCGCCACGAGGTGGCGCAGCGTGCGGTAGGACTCGCTGCCGGGCCCCACGACCATCCCGGCCCTGAAGTACGTCAGCGGCGGGCCGTGCTCCTCGAGCATCCGTGCCGTCGCGTCGCGGCTGCGCAGGTGCTTGGAGCCGGGCTCGTCGCCGAGCCCGCCGAGGTAGACGACCCGTCCGACGCCCGCATGCGAGCACATCTGCGCGAACGCCCGCGC
Organism: Solirubrobacteraceae bacterium; assembly: GCA_035942495.1. GTDB lineage: Bacteria > Actinomycetota > Thermoleophilia > Solirubrobacterales > Solirubrobacteraceae > CADCVQ01. Next base: position 5,496 of record DASZDB010000177.1, on the reverse strand, counting down.
GGAGCGCGCCTCCCGCTCCTCGAAATCACCCGCTCCGCCGCCGCGGCCCATCGAGTGCACGAGGTAGTAGGCGATGTCGATCGCCGCCCCGGCGCCGTCGAGCGTCACCGGATCGAGCACGTCGCCGACGAACAGCTCCAGGCGCGGGTCCTCCGGCAACCTGCCTCGCGCCCGGTCGCGGTCGCGGACGAGCGCCCGGACCTCGGCGCCCTCGGCCAGGAGGCGGCGGACGAGGACGCCGCCGATGAAGCCCGTCGCGCCTGCCACGAGTGCGTGCATCGCAGAGGTATACGCGACGATCCCGCGCAGAGGCTCATGCGCGGGTCGTTCGCGTGTCCAGCTCGTGCGTAGATCCCGCGCTCCACGGGCACACGAACCCCAGATGCTCACATCGCCAGGCGCGCGCGGCGCATCCGGCGCCGAGACGCTCGCATCGCTTGCCGAGGCGATCGACGACTTCGCCGACGCTCGGTCCGTCAAAGATGTTCAGGGACTCGTGCATCATGCCGCCCGGCGGCTGACCGGCGCCGACGGCGCGACGCTGATCGTGCGCGAGGGCGGCATGTGCCACTACGTCGACGAGGACGCGGTCGAACCGCTGTGGAAGGGCAGCCGCTTTCCCATGGAGAACTGCATCTCGGGCTGGGCGATGCGGCACCGGGAGCCCGTCGTCGTCGAGGACGTCTTCGCCGACCCGCGGATCCCCCAGGACCTCTACCGCCCGACGTTCGTCAAGAGCCTGCTCGTCGTCCCGATCGGCTCGCGCAAGCCGATCGGCGCCATCGGGATGTACTGGGCGCGGCGCCATCGGGCGACCGAGGAGCAGGTCGCGGCGGCCGGTGCGCTCGCCGCCGCCGCCGCGGTCGCCCTCGACCGCGCGCGGCTCGTGCAGGAGGTCGAGCGCCGCCGCATCACCGAGTCCGACCTGCGCGAGCTGTGCGAGCGCGATCCGCTCACCGGGGTGCTCAACCGTCGCGCGTGGGATCAGCTGCTCACCCGCGCGCTGCGTAAGGGCACGCAGCCGCTCTATATCGCGCTGATCGACCTCGACCACTTCAAGGACTACAACGACCGCAACGGCCACCCTGCCGGCGACGCGCTGCTGCGCCGCGCCGCCGCGGCCTGGCGGGCCGCGGTGCGCGCCGGGGACGTGCTCGCGCGCTACGGGGGCGAGGAGTTCGCGGTGCTGCTCGCCGGCTGCGAGGAGGACATCGCGCTCGAGATCGCCGAGCGCCTGCGGCTGGCGACGACCGACGAGCAGCACGTCTCCGTCGGCGTCGCGCGCTGGGACGGCCGGCAGCCGGCCGCGCGGCTCGTGGAGCGCGCCGACAACGCGCTCTACGAAGCCAAGCGCACGGGCCGCAACCGCGTCGTGCTGGCGGCGTAGGCGCCGCCGCGGCGGGTTCGATTCCGCTCGCCCGGGCGCCGGTCGCTCGCGTAGATTCTCGCGGCGCGATGAGTTTCGCGACGGGCCGCAGTCTCATCTGCAACCCGACGACGAGGAGCGCAGACCCCATGATCGCCGCGACCGCCCACACCACCGACATCGCCCCGACCGACGACGACCGCTCGCGCTGGATCGCGCTCATCGTCCTCTGCGTCGGCATGCTGATGATCGTGCTCGACGTCACCGTCGTGAACGTCGCGCTGCCGTCGATCCAGGAGGACCTCGGGTTCTCGCAGTCGAGCCTCGCGTGGGTCGTCAACGCTTATCTCATCGCCTTCGGCGGGCTGCTGCTGCTGGCCGGCCGGCTCGGCGACCTCATCTCGCGACGCGGCGTGTTCCTTGCCGGCCTCGCGATCTTCACCCTCGCATCGATCGCCTGCGGCCTGGCGACGAGCCAGGAGATGCTCGTCGCGGCCCGCTTCGTGCAGGGCGTCGGCGGCGCGCTGACCTCCGCCGTGATCCTCGGGATGATCGTGACGATGTTTCCCGAGCCGCGCGAGCAGGCCAAGGCGATCGGCGTCTACGGCTTCGTCGCCTCGGCCGGCGGCTCGATCGGGCTGCTCGTCGGCGGCGTGCTGACCGAATCGATCAACTGGCACTGGATCTTCTTCGTGAACATCCCGATCGGGATCGTCACGGCGGTGCTCGCCATGCGCCTGCTCGAGAAGGACAAGGGCCTGGGGCTCGGCAAGGGCAGCGATGTGCTCGGAGCGGTGCTCATCACCTCGGCGCTGATGCTGCTCGTCTACACGATCGTCGATCCGGCCGCCGAGCTCGGCTGGGGCGCGGAGCGCACGCTCGTCCTCGTCGCGGTCTCGCTCGCGCTGATCGTCGCCTTCCTCGTCCGCGAGGCGACCGCGAAGAACCCGCTCATCCCGCTGCGGATCTTCCGCTCGCGCAACGTCTCGGGCGCGAACCTCATCCAGGTCGTGTCGGTCGCGGGGATGTTCTCGATGTTCTTCATGGGCTCGCTGTACATGCAGCGCGTGCTCGGCTACGACGCGCTGCAGATCGGCTTGGCGTTCCTGCCCGGCACGATCATCATGGGCGTCCTGTCGCTCGGCTACTCCCACAAGCTCGCCATGCGCTACGGCGCCCGCAACGTGATGATCCCGTCGTTCGTGCTCATCGCGACCGGCCTGGCGCTGTTCACCCAGGCGCCGGTCGACGGCGACTACGTCGCGCACGTCCTGCCGACGATGGTCCTCTTCGGCGTCGGCGCCGGACTGGGGTTCCCGGCGCTCATGATGGTGGCGATGTCCGACGTCGAGCCGCAGGATGCCGGGCTGGCCTCGGGCCTGGTCAATACGACCGCGCAGGTCGGCGGCGCCCTCGGCCTCGCCGTCCTCGCGACCCTCGCGACGACGCGGACCTCCGACCTGCAGGCGGGCGGCGACTCGCTGGCGACGGCCCTGACGGGCGGCTATCACCTCGCGTTCGCGATCGCCGGCCTGCTGATGGTCGTGGCGACGCTCATCGCGGTGTTCGTCTTGAAGTCCGATCGCGCCGGCGCCGACGACGCGGCCACGAGCCACGACCTGCGCCCCACGGCGGAGCCCGCATGTTCGGAGGCGATCTGAGCGCGGCACGCCCCGCGGCGGGCGCCGCGGGGCAGTTGCTCGAAGCGGCGCGCGGGGGCGACGAGCACGCCTACCGCCGGCTCGTCGAGCCGCACAGCCGCGAGCTGCATGCCCACGCCTACCGGATGCTCGGCTCGGTCCACGACGCAGAGGACGCCATCCAGGACGCGCTGCTGCGCGCGTGGCGGGGGCTGCCCCGCTTCGACGGGCGCAGCTCAATGCGCACCTGGCTGTACAGGATCGCGACGAACACGTGCCTGGACGCGATCGCCCGCCGCGGCAAGCGCGCACTGCCGATCGACCACGTCGCCGCCGCCGAGCTGGGCGAGGCGCCGGGCCGGCCGCTGATCGAGTCCGTGTGGGTCGAGCCGTGCTCGGACGACGCCTTCGGCCTCGGCGAGGGTCGCGCGACGCCGCAGGCTCGCTACGAGCAGCGCGAGAGCGTCGAGCTCGCCTTCATCGCCGCGCTGCAGCACCTGCCCGCAACGCAGCGCGCCGTGCTCATCCTGCGCGAGGTGCTCGGGTTCTCGGCGCAGGAGTGCTCCGAGGTGCTCGAGACGACTGTCGCCTCGGTCAACTCCGCGCTGCAGCGCGCCCGCAGGACGATCGATGAGCGGCTGCCCGAGCAGAGCCAGCAGGAGACGCTGCGAGCCCTTGGCGACGAGCGGCTGCGCGAGGTCGTCGAGAACTACATGGACGCGATGGGGCGCGGCGACGTCGAGAGCGTCGTCGCGATGCTCGCCGAAGACGCCGCATGGTCGATGCCGCCGATGGCGACGTGGTACCACGGCCACGAGGCGCTGCGGCAGTTCCTCATAGACGGGCCGCTGTCGGGCATGTGGCGCTGGCGCTACGTGCCCGCCCGCGCCAACGGCCAGCCGGCGATCGGCGCGTACACCTGGCGCGAGGACCAGGGCTGCTACCGGCCGTTCGCGCTCGACGTGCTGACGCTCACTGCCGACGGCGCGCAGATCGCGCAGGTGACGTCGTTCATCGCGCGGTCCGGCGAAGACCTCACGCCCGAGGAGCTCGCGCGCTTTCCCGACGAGGATGTCGACGCGGCGAAGGTCGGCTCGATCTTCACGCACTGCGGGCTGCCCGAGCGGCTGGACTGAGGGCGGCGGCTTGCGCCGGCCGGTCAGTCGCGGGCGCATCCGGTGGCGCCGGCGCGGGGGCGCGCGGCGCGCCGGCGGCGTCGAGGCGCGCGACGAGGGCGGCGCGATCCTGCAGGGCCTGCTCGCGCGTCGTTCGCAGGACGCGCTCGCCGTCGCCCTCGAGCTCGGCCTGCCGGGAACCGTCGAGTTCGCGGGCGAGCGGCCCGTCATGCCACGGGCTGCTGTCGATCTCGAGGATCAGGCGCTCGGCGGGCCAGCGCAGATCGGGGTAGTAGGTCCGGGCGCCGACCGACCGCGGCGCGTTGACGACCGGATGCTCGAATCCCGCCTGCAGGATGAGGTCGAGCACGCTGTCCTCATCGCCGCTGGCGGTCGGAGCAGGCCCGGACGCGATGATCGCAGCGATCCGCGCCGCGCCGGGATGTCCGTTGGCGCGCCGCGTGATGTCGGCGATCTGGTCGACGCTCGCCAGACGTTCGACTTGCGCCTGACGCACCGCGCGCTTCAGCCGCCGGTCCGACAGCCGCGGGGCGATCTCGAGCAGCGCGCGGGCGGCGGTGGTCGACGGGATGCCGTGTCGGCGAGTGACATCGCGCGGCTCGATCGAACGCGAACGGTGAAAACGGATGCCGCTGCGCCTGCGATGACCGTCGCCGGGGGCGGTGACGTCGATGCGCCGCCCGTCCCAGCGCACGAGCCCGGCGATCGCGCACGACGCCCAGTGGGAGAGGAACGCGCCAGGCCCGCCGGCCAGGACCGCGGCCATGAACCGGCCGTGCAGGGTGGAGATGGGACAGCCGACGGCGTAGACGCCGGTGTGGACGCGGTGCAGCCAGCCCTTGCGCACCCGCCGGACGACGGCGGCGCGGGCGAGCCCGCACGCCGCCAGCTGGTCGGACCGGATGCAGCCGTGCTGGCGCGCCGCTCGTCGTGCGGCGCGCAGATCGGGAGGTGTGGCGAATCGTGCACGCGGAGCGACTCTCATTCGCCGCACCCCCGCTTCAGATCGGTCCGCTCGTTCATTGGGCGAGCTTCCCGCGGCTCGCGTCACGAGACCAGACGCGATCGCAACAACTTCGCGCAGCAATCGCGACAACTCTCCGCACGCCCCGAGGGTGTGGCGAATCGTGCACGCGGAGCGACACTCATTCGCCACACCCCGCATTCGCCACACCCCGCAGCGCCAACCCCGACGCCGGCCTTCCGGCTGCGAGACGTCAGGCTCCGCCTCCGGCCGGCGGAACGACCGGCTCGGTGAGGTAGCGCTGCAGCGTCGGCGCGACCATCGCCACGACGTCCGCGGCCGGCAGCGACGCCAGCGGCTCGAGGCCGACGATGTAGCGCGCCATCACCA
>DASZDB010000176.1:0-2868 GCA_035942495.1 Solirubrobacteraceae bacterium | reverse complement strand
CCCGTACACGCTGTTCATCTACTCGCTGAAGGTCATCCCGAACACGGGCCTGGCGGCGGCGATGGAGGAGCGCGGGATCGACCTCGACGACATCGACGAGAGCTACCTCGCGATCCCGCCGCGGTGGGCGAACATCATGCTGTACCTCATCGCGATCTGGCGGCCGCCGCCGTGGCTGTGGAACCGCCTGATGAGCCGCGTGCGCGCCTCCAACGAGCCGCAGAAGCTCTATCCGAGGCTGGGGCTGGTGTTGCGGACGATGTACCTGACCAAGCGCGTGCTCGCCCACCTGCGCGTCATTGACTTCTCGATCACGCCCGGCAAGACGGGCTACTACGCCTGGAAGGTCGGCCTCGTCGGCCTGTGGCAGAAGCGCTTCACGCGCCGGCCCGACCGCCCGTCGCGTACGAAGCGGGCGCCCGAGGTGAAGGTCGGCGTGCAGGTCATCTCGCCCGACGGCATGCGCGACGAGTAGGTCGCGGCGGCGCCGCGGGCGCGTCGGCAGCGGCCGCCGCTCGGCGGCGTGACGCCTGAGCGATCCCCCGCCGAGGCGACGGCCCCGGCGGGGAAGGCGTCGAGCTCAGCGCTGCGAGACCTCGCCGCGCCAGGCGCCGGTCTCGGCGCCGCGCGACTCGATGAGCTCCTTGAAGCGCTCGAGGTCGCCCTTGATGCGGCGCTCCGGTGCTCCGATGGCGTCGCCGATCTTCTCCTTGATGCCGTCGGGCACGAAGTCCATCCGGACCATGATCCGCGTCGTGTTGTCGTCGATCCGGTGGAAGGTCACGACGCCGGCGTTGTCCTTGCCCTCGGTGTTGCCCCAGGCGATGCGCTCGTCGGGAACCTGCTCGACGATCTCGGCGTCCCACTCGTGCTGCGTGCCGCCGAAGCTCGCGACCCAGTGCAGGTGCGTGTCGTCGAGCTGGCGCACCTCGTCGATGCCGTCCATGAACTGCGGAAACTCCTCAAACTGCGTCCACTGGTTGTAGACCATGCTGAGAGGCGCGTTGACCTCGATCGACTGCTCGATCGTGCTCATGTCGTCTCCTTTCCGCTTGCGCAGAGAGATCGGGGGGAGCGTTCGTCGTACCCGCGCATTCCCGGTGCGAGCCGTGTACTCGGCGAGCCTGGCGCCCGTGCGATGTAGCGGATGTGCGACCGCGGCGGCGTAAGTGATCGATCCGTCACACGGTCGGTCACACACAGGGCTGGCAACCTCGCGCCGACTGTCATGCCAATCAAGGAGCACACCATGCCCAAGTTCGTCATCGAGCGCGCGATCTCGCAGATCGGCGGTTCGTCCGCCGCGGAGCTGCAGGGGATCTCGGAGAAATCCTGCGACGTGCTGCGCGAGCTCGGACCGGAGGTCCAGTGGGTCCACAGCTACGTCACCGACGACAAGATCTACTGCGTCTACAACGCGGCCAGCGAGGAGCTCGTGCGCGAGCACGCCCGTCGGGGCGGGTTTCCGGCCGACAGCGTCGCGCGTGTCGCCGCGATCATCGATCCGACGACGGCCGAGGTGCCGGCGGCGGTCTGAGCGCGGTTGCGCTGCGCCGCGGCAGCGACAACGATGGCGCCCATGCTCTGCATCCACCTCATGGGCAGCCCGCGCGTCGTGCGCGACGGCGAGGCGGTGCCCGGGCCGCGCGGACACAAGGCCTGGGCGCTGCTTGGCTACCTGCTGCTGGCCGACGTGCCGCCGAGCCGCAGCCATCTCGCCGGCCTGCTCTTCGCCGAGGCCGACGACCCGCTGGCCGCCCTGCGCTGGAACCTGAGCGCGCTGCGCCGGCTGCTGCCTGAGGCGGATCTGCAGGGCGACGCCGTGCGACTGCGCCTCCCGCCCGCGACGCGCGTCGACGCCCGCGCGCTGATGTCGGCTGCCGCGGCCGAGTCGATCGGACCCGTCGAGCTGCAGGGCGAGCTGCTGGAAGGCATGGCGTTCGCCTCCTCGCCGGCGTTCGAGATCTGGCTGGAGGCGCAGCGCCGCCACCTCGGTGGCCTCGCGGAGGCGGTTCTCCGCGAGGCCGCCCTCGCCCGTCTCGGCGCCGGAGACGCCGGCGGCGCCGCCGATCTCGCCGGCCGTCTCGTCGCGATGAACCCCTTCGACGAGAACTTCCAGACGCTCCTCGTGCGCAGCCTGTCGGCCGCCGGCGACGGCATCGGTGCCGTCCGGCAGGTGGCGCGCTGCACCGAGCTCTTCCGCCGCGAGCTGGGGGCGAGTCCCAGCCCGGCGCTTGCCGCTGCCGCCAGGACCGTGACCGCCACGCCCACGGCGGCGCCGCGAGGTGGATCCGCCGGTGCCCGCGCGCAGCTCGAGGCCGGCGAGGCCGCCATCCGCGCCGGCGCGCTGGATGCCGGGCTGCAATGCCTGCGCCGGGCCGTCGCCGACGCACGCGGCGCGGGTGACAGCCATCTGGAGGCGCACGCACTCGGCGCCCTGGGCCACGCGCTGGTGCACGCGGCGCGTGGCCGTGACGAGGAGGCGTCGGCCGCGCTGCACGAGGCGCTGGCGATCGCCGGCCGACTCGGGCTCGCCTCATGCGGGGCGGCCGCCTCGCGCGAGCTCGGCTACGTGGAGTTCCTGCAGGGCCGCTACAGCCGGGCGGAGCGGTGGTTGCGCCGCGCGGCCGAACTGGCGGGCGACGACGCGGCCGAACAGGGGCGGATCGCCTGCGCGCTGGGCAGCGTGCTCAGCGACACCGCCGAGTACGGCGGAGCACTGGAGCGCCTCGCCGAGGCGCTCGCACTCAACCGCGCCGCCGGTGACGCTCGCCAGGCGGCATACACGCTCTCGATGATCGGGCGGGTGCACCTCCTGCGTGGAGCTCTCGATCTCGCCGAGGCTGTGCTGGGGGAATCGCTGGAGGC
>DASZDB010000175.1:0-18829 GCA_035942495.1 Solirubrobacteraceae bacterium | reverse complement strand
GGGTGCGGTCGTTGCCGCCGCCGGCGAGCAGCATCGCGGCGCCGGCCACCAGCGTGAGCAGGGTGCGATGCCCGCCGTCATTGTCTCAACTGCCCGGGGGCAAGCCGCCCGCCGACCCCGCGCCCACGACCGCGCGCGGGTGCGCACGAAAGTAGACGTCCTTCAGTCGGTCGGCGGAGAGGTGCGTGTAGATCTGCGTCGTCGCGACGTCGGCGTGGCCGAGCATCTCCTGCAGCGAGCGTAGATCGCAGCCGCCGGCGAGCAGATGGGTGGCGAACGTAGGGCGCAGCGTGTGCGGGCTCATCCGCCCCGCCAGGCCGGCGCTCGCCGCGTGGCGCTGGACGATCTTGTACAGGCCCTGGCGCGTGAGGCCGCTGCCGCGGTGGTTGACGAACAGATGGCGCTCCTCGCGAATCCCGACGAGCTTGGGGCGGCCGCGCTCGAGGTAGGCGCGCGCCGTCATGACCGCCTGGCGCCCGACGGGAATCAGGCGCTCCTTGGAGCCCTTGCCGTGCGCGCGCACCACGCCGACGCGCAGGACGACGCTGCCGACGGTCAGATCGACGGCCTCGCTGGCGCGCAGGCCGCAGGCGTACATGAGCTCGAGCATCGCGCGGTCGCGCAGGGCCGCCGGCGTGTCGCCGCGCGGGGCGGCGAGCAGCTTGGCGACCTCGTCGCGGGTGAGCACCTGCGGCAGCTTCTGGCTCTTGCGCGGCGAGCGCAGCTCGGCCGTCGGGTCGTGGGCGATGATCTCCTCGCGCCGCAGGTGGCGGTAGAAGGAGCGCAGGCAGGCGGTCTTGCGCTGGATCGTCGCCGGCGCGACGGGCGGCCGCTGCGGCCCGCCGGCGCTCAGCTCGGCGAGGAAGCGCGCGAGCTCGGCGTGGCCGAGAAGCGTCTCGTCCAACCCATTGCGCACGAGATAGTGGCCGAACTGCAGCAGGTCGGAGCGGTAGGCCTCCAGCGTGTTGCGCGACAGGCCGCGCTCGAACTCGAGATACGCGAGGAAGTCGAGCACGTGGTGTTCGAACGGGCGTGTGGCGCAATGGGTCCGGGCGACGGCCATGCGCTCGGACTTCGCCGCAGCGAGCGTGAACCATTGCCGTGCAACGCGCCGTGCGCGAAACCGACCCCGCGCAGGCGGCTCAGCCGAGCACCGCGCGCAGCCACTGCAGCCCGATGATCGTCTTGGCGTCGTCGGTCTCGGCCAGCGCGGCGCCGAGGTCGGCGAGCGGCCAGCGCACGACCTCGATCCGCTCGCCCGGGTCGGGCTCGACGTCCGCCGGGCGCAGGTCCGTGGCGGCGAAGACGTGGACGAGCTCGTCGCTGTATCCGCCGGAGGGGTGGTAGGCGCGAATCTCCTGCCAGTCCGCGGCCTCCCGGCCGACCTCCTCGGCGAGCTCGCGCTGCGCGGTCTCCAACGCAGATTCCCCCTTCACGTCGAGCTTGCCCGCGGGCAGCTCGAGCGTGTAGCGCCCCAGCGGCTCGCGCGGCTGGCGCACGAGCCAGACATGGGTGTCGTCGTAGGCGACGATCGCGGCGGCGTCCATCCGGCGCACGATCTGGCGCTCGACCTCCTCGCCGTCGCCGTGGCGGAAGCGCTCGACGCGCACCGAGAACTGGCTGCAGTCGTAGACGGTCTCGCCGCCGAGCGGCTCGATCGATGTGTCGTGTGGGCTCATGTCATCTGGGCGAGCGTGGTGCCGCCCGCCAGCGCCGCGGCGAAGAACAGCGGGTCCTCGCGCCCCATCGAGCGCGTGGGCAGCCCGCTGGCAATGTATCCCTCGAGGTCGGTCGCCACCGTGCGCCAGTCGTGGCGGTCGTCGCCGGTGGCTTCGTCCGAGGGCAGCGCGACGACCACCGGCGCGAGCAGCAGGTCGAGGACCGTGCGCGTGTGATGGCTGATCCCGCGGTGGCGCTCGCGCGGATCGGTCGAGGACATGCGCGCGACGAGCAGCGCGCCGCAACCGAGCGCGAGGGCGGTATGCGCGGAATCGAGCGCCTGCAGGCCGCCGTGGCCGAGCGCGCTGCCGGAGCCGAGAATCCCCGGGCCGGGCCCCGCGACCGCGGCGTCCCACCCGAGTTCGATGAAGCCGTGGTGCAGCGCGGCGGCGGTCGTGATCGCCTCGCCGTCGGCGCCGCCGAAGGCCGGCCCGGCGGTGAGATGGCCGGCGAGCATGCCGCCCTCGCGCAGCTCGCGCACGACACAGGAGTGCCCGCCGGGGAGCGCTCCGCCCGCGGTCTGGACGTAGCCGAGACGGCCCTTGCGCTGCGTGGCCTGCGCGAACGCCCACGCCAGCGGGGCAAGCTGGCCGTGCAGCGCGATCACCGCGACGGGCTGCTCGAGCGGCAGCGCGAGCGGCGCCGGCGCCGCGCCGGCGGCGCCCTCCTCGACGGGCAGGACGGCGTGCTGCAGGCTCGTGTAGTTGAGCTTCATCACGTGCGCGCCCGCCGTACCGGCCCCCTCGAGCCCGCGCGTGAGGTTGACGTGCACGATGTCCGCGCCGCCGGAGCCCAGCCCGAGCTCGACGGCCTCGACGTTGACGATGACCTCGTCGCCGGCCTGCGCGGCGCCTACGAGGCCGACGTCGGCGATCGCGGTGCGGCGCTCGCCGCCGATGTGGATCGCCAGGCGCTGCTCGCCCGCGTCGGCCGGGCCGGCCACCGTGACGGTCGCCCGCCTCAGGCGGAGCATGCGTCCAGCAGCGCGTACGCCACGTCGAGCATCCCCTCGAGCGCGGCGACGCCGACGCGCTCGTCGGGCTCGTGGTTTCGCTCCGTGCCGTTGGCGAGGTTCGTGCAGTGCAGGCCGGCCGCTTCGAAGGCGTTGGCGTCCGATCCGCCGCCGGTCGTGCGCCGCGTCGGCGTGTAGCCGCACGCGCGCAGCGCCTCCTCGGCGGCGAGCACCGCGGGCGCGCCGACGGCGTGGCGGTAGCCGTCGAAGAGCCGCTCGGTCGTGACGTCGACGTCGCAGAAGCAGACCGGCGTGTTCGCGGCGTCGTGGATGTGGCCGATGATCGCGGCGACCGTGTCGTCGGCCTTGCCCGGATCGAGCGAGCGGGCCTCCCCCACGACCCGGCAGCGCGCCGCGACGATGTTCGTCCCGCCGCTCTGGCCGCCCTCGATCCGGGCGACGTTCGTCGTCGTCTCCTCGTCGATGCGTCCGAGCGCCATCGCGCCGATCGCGCGCGCGGCCGCCTCGATCGCGCTGCGCCCGTCCTCCGGGCGGATCCCGGCGTGTGCGGGGGTACCGCGAAACTCGGCCTCGAAGCGGTAGTACGTCGGTGCCGCGACGATGATCTCGCCGATCGGCGAGGCGTGGTCGAAGACGTAGCCCCAGTCTGCGCGGAGCGTCCCGACGTCGAACGCCTTGGCGCCGGCGAGCGCGTTCTCCTCGCTGACGGTGAACAGCAGCTCAAGCCCGACGGGTGAGCCTTCCACCGCACAGCGGCGAGCGAGCTCGAGGATCACGGCGACGGCGGCCTTGTTGTCGGCGCCGAGGATCGTGTCGCCGGCGCTGACCCAGCCGCCGTCGTCGACGACCGGCTCGATCACGCCGGCCTCGGGGACGGTGTCGAGGTGCGCGCAGAGCATGATCGTGCGCTCGCCGCGGCCCGCGATGCGTGCGAGCAGGTTGCCGCACTCGGCCCCGGTCTCGGCGGCAGCGCCGTCCTCCTCGACGTCCAGGCCCATCGTGCGCAGCTCGCGCGCGACGGCCTCGGCGCAGGCACGCTCGGAGCCGAACGGGCTCGGGATCGCGCAGAGGCGGGCGAACGTCTCGTTGAGGCGGCGGCGCTCGACGTCGGAGGCGGGGCGCATCGACGCTCAGTGTGACGAGGCCGGCGCAGCCGGGTGCGCGCGCGGCGCGAAGGGGTAGCACCGGCGGATGTCCACGCCACCCGCCGGATTCGTCGAGCTGACCGACCCAGGGCCCTACCTCGCGCACGTCGGGCCGCTCTACATCCGCACCGACGGCGACGACAGCCCGGTTCTCGGACTGTGCGCCGCGCCCGAGCACTGCAACGCGTCTGGCGCGGTCCACGGCGGGCTGCTCGCCAGCCTCTGCGACACCGCCTGTGGGCACGCGATTCGCGCGCGGGCCGACGATCGCATCTCCGGGGCGGTCACGGTCTCGCTCACCACCGACTACCTGGCGCCGGCCAGGGCGGGCGTCTGGCTGGAGGCCTGCACGACGGTGGAGAAGCTCGGCGGCCGCCTCGCGTTCGCGGACTGCTCCGTGACGGCGGACGGGCGCGAGGTCGTGCGGGCCCGAGCCGTGTTCAGCGTGCTGGACTGACGCTCGGCACCAGCGGCTCAGCCGGCGCCTGCGTGACCGCCGGCGCGTGCGCTGACACCACCGCCGCGTCGCTGCTGTCGGCCACCTCGCCCGCCCACACCGCGGCGAACCGATACCCCACGCCGAAGTGCGTGTGGATGTACTCCCAATCGGGGGACGCGTTCGTGAGCTTGGCGCGCAGCTTGCGCACGAAGACGTCGACCGAGCGATCGCCGTGGGCCATCGTGTAGCCCCACACGCGCTGGTAGATCTCCTCGCGCTCGAGGACGCGTCCGGCAGCGGAGGCCAGCAGCGCGATGAGCTCGAACTCGCGCCGGGTGAGATCGACCGACCGGCCGTTGGCGAACGCCTGGAACTGGTCGGGGCGGATCTCGAGCTCGCCGGCCGTGATGGCCTCCCCCGCCTCCGCGTCGCCTTGGCGCCGACGCCGCGAGACCGCCTCGACGCGCGCGATCAGCTCCTCGGGGTGGCACGGCTTCGTCAGCCAGTCGTCGGCGCCGAGCCGCAGCCCGCGCACGCGCTGGGCAACGGTGGACTGCCCGGTGCAGACGACGATCGGCAGCGCCGGCAGCGCGGCGGTGACGCGCGCCAGGTAGTCCCACGCCTGCGGGCCGAGCACGGCGACGTCGATCACGAGCGCGCCCAGGCGCATCGCGACGAGCCGGTCGACCCCCACGCCGCTGCTCAGCACGCGGTGCTCCCAGCCGAGCCGGTCCAGCCGATTGGTCAGGACCTGCACGAAGCCCGAGTCCGTGTCGATGATCGCGAGGCGCAGCGGGCCGGCGACCGGGGTGACGTCGGTCATCACGCGGCTGAGTCTAGGGGGCGTTCTCGATGGATCGGCGCGGCGATCGGTCACGGACACAGGATTTTCACAAGTGGACGAGTGCAAACTCCGCGTTTACGGGCACCTCGGCCGCGCAAGAGGTGGTCACCAGCGCTTCACAAGCGCCGGGCCGTCAAACATCACAGTGCTCGCATGCCAAGCATCGGTCCCACAGAACTCATCATCGTCCTCGTGCTCGCCCTGCTCGTCCTCGGCCCGAAGCGGCTGCCCGACGCGGGGCGTGCCCTCGGGCGCGGCATGCGCGAATTCAAGGACTCCGTCACCGGCGGCCCGGATCGCGCAGAGCGGCTGAGCGCGCCCGACGCCGCGCGCCACGACGCCGAGGCCGACGACGCCGAGCGTTCGACGCGCTCTGCCGCCGCCTGATCCAGCGCGCCGCAGCCGTGCTCTCGTTCACATCTTCTTCACGGGCCGATCACAACGGCATAACCCGCTCGGCCGACGCGCGCGGCAGCCTGCGGCCCATGCAGACCGGCTCAACCCAGTTCGTCCGGGTCGGAGAGCTCGAGATCCGACCACGCGAAGGCCTCGTGCTCGCGCGCGGCCGCGTGCTGACGCTGTCGGTGCGTGAGTTCGACCTGCTCGTCGCGCTCGCCGGTCACGCCGGACGGATCGTGTCGCGTGAGGAGCTCTACCGGCAGGCGTGGGGCGGGACGCTGCGCGGCGGGGACCGGTCCTGCGACGTCTACGTCCACAAGCTGCGCGCCAAGCTCGAGCGCGCCCTGCCCGGGCAGCGGTTCATCCACACGCACGTCGGCTTCGGCTATCGCCTCGACACCGGAGCTTCACATCCTTTTCACACGGCGAGCACCGGCCGGTAACAGGATGGGGCTGTGCCCCTGCGACGGTCCGTCCCCTTATGGGACCACACAGAGGAGGACAGACCTTGAAGCTCCATCGCTTCGGTGCGGTCGTCGTCGCCGCGGGCGCACTCGCTTTCGGTGTCGCCGCCTGCGGGGACGACGAGAACGAGAGCAACGCCACCGGCAGCGATGCCGCTGCAGTCAGTGAGGACCTGAGCGGCTCGATCCGGATCGACGGCTCGTCGACGGTCGAGCCGGTCGCGCAGGCCGCCGTCGAGCTGTTCGCCGAGCAGGCGCCGAATGTCGACATCAGCGTCGGCGGCGTCGGCACCGGCGACGGCTTCGAGAAGTTCTGCCGCGGCGAGTTGCAGATCGCCGACGCCTCGCGCGGGATCGAGAAGGACGAGTTCGACGCGTGCAAGAAGGCGAACATCACGCCGGTCGAGGTCCAGGTCGGCATCGACGGGCTGAGCATCGTCACGCACCAGGACCTGGCGATCCCGAACGACTGCATCACGACCGCGCAGCTCAAGAAGCTACTCGAGCCGAAGTCCAAGCTCACCAACTACAGGCAGCTCGGCGCCGGGTTCCCCAACCAGAAGGTGTCGTTCTTCACGCCAGGCACCGAATCGGGCACGTATGACTTCTTCACCGAGACGGTGCTCGAGACGGACGCCGAGCAGCGCACGAAGGACGTCCAGACCTCCGCCGACGACAACCAGATCGTCACCGGCATCGAGGGCACCGAGGGTGCGCTGGGCTACGTCGGGTTCGCCTTCGCGGACCAGCAGAAGGACAAGCTGAAGATCCTCGCCGTCGACGGCGGCGACGGGTGCGTGAAGCCCGAGATCGCCTCGATCGCGGACGGCAGCTACGCCCCGCTGTCCCGACCGCTGTTCATGTACCCCTCGACCGAGACGGCGAAGAAGCCCGAGGTCAAGGCGTTCATCGGGTTCATCCTCGACAACAACGAGCAGGTCAACGAGGCGGCGGACTACGTGCCGCTCACCGAAGACCTGCTCTCGCAGGCCAGGGAGAACCTCGACGGCGCGACGCCGGCCGAGGCACCCACGGAGTAAGGCCGGGTGCGGGGACCCACAGAGATGCCGGCGCGCCCGGGGGCCGAATCGGTCTCGCTGACGCGAACGCGGACGCGCCGCACTCTCGGCGAGCAGGCCGTCAAGGGCCTGCTCGCCGCCGCCGCCGCGCTGTCGGTCCTGACGACGACCGGGATCGTCATCACGCTGGTGACCGAGTCGTCGAAGTTCTTCGGTGAGATCCCGGTCGGCGACTTCTTCCTGGGCACCGACTGGGCGCCGCTCGCCGGCGGCGAGTCGACGTCGTTCGGCGTCGTGCCGCTCATATGGAGCACGCTGTACCTGACGTTCATCGCGCTGCTCGTCGCGATCCCGCTCGGTCTCGGGGTCGGCGTGTACCTCGCGGAGTACGCGTCGCCGCGGGTGCGCAGGATCTTCAAGCCGATCGTCGAGGTGCTGGCGGGCGTGCCGACGATCGTCTTCGGCTATTTCGCGCTGACGTTCTTCACCCCGCTGCTGAAGGACGTCGGCATCGACCTGCAGATCTTCAACGGCCTGTCGGGCGGCATCATCCTCGGGATCCTCGTGCTGCCGACGATCGCGTCGGTCAGCGAAGACGCGCTGTCGGCCGTGCCGCAGTCGCTGCGCGAGGGCGCCTTCGGCCTCGGCGCCGCGAAGTGGCAGGTTGTCGTGCGCGTCGTGTTCCCGGCGGCGCTGTCGGGCGTCGTCGCCGCACTCGTGCTCGGCGCGTCGCGGGCGATCGGCGAGACCGTGGTGATCCTCGTCGCCAGCGGCAACAACCCGAACCTGACGTTCGACCTGACGGTCGCGCACCAGAACATGGCGGCCTTCATCGCGAACGTCGCGCGATCGGACGTCTCGGCGGGCAGCGTGGCCTACGCCACGATCTTCGCGGTCGGCACCACGCTGTTCGTCATGACGTTCGCGCTGAACCTCGTGGCGATCCGCTTCGTGCGCCGGTACCGGCAGGTGTACGAGTAGCGATGTCGATCATCCCCGAATCGGCGTTCACCCGCGGCGTCGTGGAGCGCGCGTCGGCCGGGCAGCGCACCCGCGACGTGCTGTTTCGCGCCGGGCTGCTGCTGTGCCTGTTCATCACGGTGCTGTTCCTCGGCGTGCTCGTCATCGACGTGGCGGTCGACGGCGTGCCGCTCGTGACGCCCGAGTTCATCACGAACTTTCCCTCGCGGCTGGACGCGGAGCGATCGGGGGTCCGGCCGGCGCTCATCGGGACGCTGTACCTCGCGGTGCTGTGTGCCGCGTTCATCGTGCCCGTGGGCGTCGCCGCGGCGGTCTACCTCGAGGAGTACGCCGATCCGACTCGCTGGTGGAACCGGATCATCGAGGTCAACATCCAGAACCTCGCATCGGTTCCCTCCGTCGTGTACGGCATCCTGGGGCTGGCCTTCATCGTGCGCGGACCGGTCGACATCTGGGGGCTGGGGCAGGGATCGCCCACCCTGCTGGCCGGCGCGCTGACGCTGGGGCTGCTCGTGCTGCCCGTCGTGATCATCGTCTCGCGCGAGGCGCTGCGCGCCGTGCCGCCGTCGATCCGCGAGGCCGCGCTCGCGCTCGGCGCGACGAAGTGGCAGACGATCTGGAAGCAGGTCCTGCCCGGAGCGCTTGCGGGCATCGCAACCGGTGTGATCCTCGCGCTGTCGCGCGCGATCGGCGAGACCGCGCCGCTGATCCTCATCGGCGCGACAGCGTTCCGCCTCGCGGACCCGACGATCGACGGGGCGTTCTCGGCCCTGCCGATCGCGATCTTCGGCGCCGCGGGCGAGCCACGCGAGGAGTTTCAGACCCTCGCGGCGGGAGCTATCGTGGTGCTGCTTGCCGTGCTGCTGCTCATGAACTCGTTGGCGATCTACCTGCGCAACCGCTTCGAGCAGAAGTGGTGAACGCGCCGTGCCCCTTGCTCAGCAAATCTCCCGATGACCACGACAGGTGACGACATGGACTCGACGAAATCCGGTTCTCCCCCGCAGGCGCGACCCGGCGTGAGCGCTTCGCCGGGTCTGCCGAAGGTCACCCCGGCGGTCGACGCGCCCGATCGCCGCTCGCCGGCGCGCGAGGCGATCTTCACGCTGCGCGACGTGCAGGTGTCCTACGCCGGCGTGCCGGCGATCGAGAACGTCACGTTCGAGCTCGGCAAGAACCAGATCACGGCGTTCATCGGCCCGTCGGGCTGCGGCAAGTCGACGCTGCTGCGCTGCCTGAACCGGATGAACGACCTGATCCCGAGCGCCAGCGTCCGCGGCAGCGTGCTCTACCACGACCAGGACCTCTACGCCCCCGACATCGACCCCGTGCAGGTGCGCAAGCGGATCGGCATGGTCTTTCAGAAGCCCAACCCGTTTCCCAAGTCGATCTACGAGAACATCGCGTTCGGGCCGCGCGTGCTGGGCATGAAGGGCGACATGGACGAGATCGTCGAGACCGCGCTGCGCAAGAGCGCGCTGTGGGACGAGGTCAAGGACCGGCTGAAGTCCAACGCGTTCGGGCTGTCGGGTGGTCAGCAGCAGCGGCTGTGCATCGCCCGCACGATGGCCGTCGAGCCCGACGTGATCCTCATGGACGAGCCGTGCTCGGCGCTGGACCCAATCTCGACCGGCGCGATCGAGGAGCTCATGCTCGACCTCAAGCGCAACTACTCGATCGTGATCGTCACGCACAACATGCAGCAGGCCGCGCGCGTGTCGGACATGACCGCCTTCTACAACGTCGACAAGCTCGAGGCGGGCAAGCGCGTCGGCAAGCTCGTGGAGTTCGCGCCGACGGAGAAGATCTTCACGACCCCCGACGACCCCCGGACCGAGGAGTACGTCACCGGGAAGTTCGGCTGACGGCCATGCCCGCCGGCCGCGAGCACCAGCGCAGCCACTTCCAGCAGCAGCTCGCCGAGCTCGAGGACAGCGCGCTCGGCGGCCTGGACCTCGTGTGCGACCAGCTCGACCGCGTCATCGAGGCGCTCCAGCACCAGGACGTCGAGCTCGCCCAGTTCGTGATCGCCGACGACGACCGGCTCGACGGCCGCTACCTCGAGGTGCACCAGGGGATCCTCTCGCTGCTGGCGCTGCAGGCGCCGGTGGCGGGCGACCTGCGGCTCGTGGCGGCGCTGCTTCACCTCATCAAGCACGTGGAGCGGATGGGCGACCAGTGCGTCAACGTCGCCAAGCTCATCCCGCTGTCGGGCCACGAGCCGCCGGTGCGCGAGGAGATCCTCTCCAAGCTCGTCCAGATGGGGCAGGCGGCGCGCGCCGAGGTCGTGCAGTGCAAGCGCGCCTTCGCCGAGCGCAACGTCGCGATGGCCGAGGACCTCGTCGAGCGCGACCGCGACGTCAACCGCCTCAACCGCGAGGTGTTCCGCATCGCCGTCGAGGTCGGCGACGACCTCGACACGCGCGAGTGGGCGATGACGATGATCCTCGTGGCGCGCGCGTTCGCGCGCGTGGGTGACAACGCCGTCGACATCGGCGAACAGACCGCCTTCGTCGTCACCGGGCTGTTTCGCGAGTTCACCGACGCCACGCACGTCGGGCGTCATTAGCGGCGTCGCGGGTCGCCGCCGACCTTCGGTCAGGCCGCGACCGCCACGTCGCCGCGGTCCACGAGGGCCCGCGCGACGTCGGGGACGTCGGTGATGACGCCCGCGACGCCGAACGCCGCCAACCGCTCGATGTCGTCCGCGGCGTTCGCCGTCCAGGCTCGAACCGCAAGACCGCAGGATCGCGCGCGCAGCACGAGCGTCATGTCGACGGCAGCATGTCGCACACCCACCGCGCCGGCGAACGCGGCCACCAAGCGCAGTCGCCGCGCGCTCGGCGCCCGCCGGAACAGCGGCGCGACGACGAGCGACGGTGTCGCCCAGCGCAGACGCCGCAGCAAGCCGGCGTCGAAGCTCTGGACGACCGCGACGTGCTCGAGTCGGCGCGCTGTCAAGGCGGCGGCGAGAGCGTGCGCTGACGCCGGCGTCGAATCCTTCAATTCGACGAGGCAGCGCGTCGCGCTGCCGTAACGATCCAGCACGTCATCGAGCATCGGCGGTCGCGCCGCCGCATCGATCTTCATGAGGTCGTCCGCGCAGACCGCGGCGATCGCGCGCGGATCTCGGGCCGTCCGCAGCAGCCTCGAGTCGTGCAGAACGACGAGCCGGCCGTCAGACGTCGAGCGGACGTCGAGCTCCAGCGCGTCGGCACCCTGTGCGAGCGCCAGGTCGAAGGCGGCGAAGCTGTTCTCCGGTGCGTACGCCGAAGCTCCGCGATGAGCGATGACCTCCATCACGCTGCGGCCGCACGCGGGGACACCGCCGACGCGGTCGAATGACAAAGCAGGTCGACCCGGCTGGCCGATCGAGGGGCCATCGATGCTCCATTCCTGGCTCGCATACTCGTCACGACGTAATTTGGCCTGCAAATCCCCAGCTTTTGTGAACGCTTTGGGCGCGCCGTGTGATCTTGCTGTGAACGGTGAGGGAGACGCGCTCGCAGCGGAGAAGCTCACGCCATGCCGGTTCACGCCGCGGCGGTCGCCGACTCGCTGGTGCTGTCGCGCGGCCGGATCCGCGTCGAGATCGTGCGCCGGCCGTTCGCGATCGCCATCTCGCGCGACGACCGGCGCCTGATCGGCGGCTTCGGCCTGTGGTGTGCCGACGGCGAGGCCGCCGACCAGTTCATCCAGTTCACCGAGGGCTTGATCGCCTCCGAGCAGCCCGAGATCCCCGAGCGCGTCGTCTCCGCGACCCTCGCCGAGCCGTTGGCCGACGGCGCCGAACTGGTCGTGCGGTTCGCCGGCGGACGGACCGGCCGGCAGGGACGGCTGCGCGTGACGCTGCCCTTCGATGACACCGTGCAGTTCCGCCTCGAGGTCAGCGATGCGCCACTGCGTCAGGCCGCCGGCTGGGACGCACGAGCGGCGGAGCACTTCGCCGGCCTCGGCGCACGCCATGCGCTGCGGGTCGACCACAGCGGCCGGCGGATCCAGCTCGGCGCCGATCGCGCGTACACCGGTCCGGACTGCCCGCCCGACATGCTGGCGATCGGCGGCATCCCGCAGGGCGACTACGCGCCCGCCCCGTGGTTTCAATCCTCCCGCGGCTACGCCGTGCACGCCGGCGGCCACGGCAACGGCATGCGCTTTCACTTCGGTGCCGACCGCACGACGGTCTCGGCTCGCGCGCGCGCCGGGCCGCTGACGCTCACGATCCTCACCGGTCCCTCCCCCGCGGCGCGCCTGCGCTGCCACCTCCGCGCGAGCGGCCTACCGCCTGTGCTGCCCGAATGGGGCTACGGCTTCTGGAAATCGCGCGACGTGTACGGCCATCAGACGGAGGTCGAGGACGACTTCGACGGCTGCAACGACCACGCGATCGCGCTCGACGCGCTCGTGCTCGACTCGCCGTGGGAGACCCAATACAACACGTGGATCCCCAACCCGCACCAGTTCCCGGACTTCGAGGGCATGGTGCGGCGCTTTCGCGATGCCGGAGTCCGGACCGTGGTGTGGACGACGCCGTGGGTCAACCTCGACTCGTCGGAGGGCCAGACGCCGCCCGACCCACAGTCACGCGCGCTGCACCGGGCGCCCGCCTCGAACTACGCCGAGGGCGAGCGCGCCGGCCATTACATCCGCGGAGCCGACGGCGAGGCGTTCGTCGCCCGGTGGTGGATGGGCACCGGCTCGCCGATCGACTTCACCTCCCCTGCCGCCGAAGGCTGGTGGCGCGCGCAGGCCAAGCGGGCGCTCGAGCTCGGCGTCGAGGGCATCAAGGCCGACGACGGCGAGGGCTACTACTTCCCCGACGCGACGCGCTTCGCCGACGGCAGCACCGGCACGCAGTCGGCGTGGCGCGTCGGCGGCCTGTATCGCCGCTCGATGCAGCGCGCGCTCGACGAGGTCCACCCCGGCCGTGGCGTGTTGTTCGGGCGCTGCGGCTGGAGCGACCAGCAGGCGACCGGGATGCTCTGGGGCGGGGATCAGGCATCGGACTTCTGGTCGCTGCGCGTACTCGTCGCCGCGGCGATCAGCGCCGCCGCGACCGGGTTCAGCAACTGGTCGCACGACGTCGGCGGGTACCTCGGCCACCGGCTCGTCGAGCGCTGCCCGCCCGAGCTGCTCGTGCGATGGGCGCAGCTGGGCTGCTTCACGCCGCTCATGCAGGCGCACGGACGCAAGGTCCAGGAGCCCTGGACCTACGACGAGCGCACGCTGAGCGTCTACCGCGCCTACGTGCTGCTGCACGAGCGGCTCGTGCCGTACATCCGTGCCGCCGCGGCGACCGCGCAGCGCAGCGGCCTGCCGATCATCCGCCCGCTGCACCTCACCGACCCGGGCGACGACCGTGGCTGGACGATCGACGACGCCTACGGCTTCGGGCCCGCGCTGTGGGTCGCCCCAGTGCTCGACGAGGGCGCCCGGTCGCGCGAGGTCGCGCTGCCGCGCGGTGACTGGATCGAGTCGTGGTCGGGCGAGCACGTGCGCGGCGGTGGCGAGGTCGTCGCACCGGCGCCCCTGGCGCAGATCCCGATGTGGGTTCGCAGCGGATCGGTCGTCGTGACGTACCCCGCCGCCCATGTGGCGACGGGCCTCGGCGACACGCCGGAGCACGAGCGCCCGCTGGAGGCCACGCTGTGGGGCGAGCCCCGGCTGGGACACGCCGCGGCCCGCCTCGCCGACGGCACGAAGATCACGTGGCGGCGCGGGACCTGGTCCATCGACCGCGCGCGCGACGTGACGTTCCGCGAGCGCTGACGCGCGGCTCGGCGCGAGCTCGGCGCCACCGCGTCTCGCGAGTCAGCCGGCGGCGGCCGCGCCGGCGGCGCTCGGCGTGTCGCGGCGCACGCTGGGCAGCGAGATCGACAGCACGCCGGTGATGACGACGAAGATGGCCGATCCCCAGAGGCACGCTTCGAGGCCCTGCCACTGGTACAGCAGGCCCGACAGGACCGTCCCGGTGAGGCGTCCGGCCGCGTTGGCCATGTAGTAGAAGCCGACGTTCATCGCCACCCTGTCGCCTTCGGCGTAGGCGAGGATGAGGTAGCTGTGCACGGCGGAGTTCAGCGCGAAGACCAGGCCGAACATGATCAGGCCGACGACGACCGCCAACGAGCCGTCGGCCCCGGCGGCCAGCGCGAGCGCGATGGCCGCCGGAAAGGCGGCGAGCGCGAAGGCCAGCCACGTGGCGGTCCGCCCGTCGGGATCACGGACGTAGCGCGGCGCCGTCGCCTGCACGAGGCCGTAGCCGATCACCCAGACGGCGAGAAAGGCGCCGACCTGCCAGAACGACCACCCCTGCTCCGAGCGCAGGAACACCGGCACGCCGACGACGAACCACACGTCACGCGAGGCGAACAGGAAGATCCGTGCGGCGGCGAGGGCGTTGACGGCCCGATTGTTGGAGAACATGCCGCCGAACTTCGCCTTGCGGTCGGGCCGTCCGAGCTGCCCGCGCATGGCCGCGAGCACGACGAGCAGGGCCGTGGCGACGATGCCCATGAGCACCGCCAGCGCCGCGTGGAAGCCGACGGTCGTCAGCAGCAGGCCGCCGACGAAGAAGCCGACGCCCTTCACGGCGTTCTTCGAGCCGGTCAGCAGCGCGACCCAGCGATACAGCTGGCCGGCTGCGTCCGGCGCCACCACGAGCTTGACTGCGCTCTTGGAGCTCATCTTCGTGAGGTCCTTCGCGATGCCCGACAGCGCCTGTGCGGCCATCACGTAGGGCACGACGAGCAGCGATTCGGGCGCGGCGACGAGCATCCCGAGCGCGACGAGCTGCATGCCGAGGCCGCCGAGCAGGGTGAAGCGCAACCCCATCCGCGCGGCCAGCCAGCCGCCGACGAGATTCGTGACGATGCCGAACAGCTCGTAGAACAAGAACAGCGAGGCGACCTCGAGCGGGCTGTAGCCGCGCTCGTAGAAGTAGAAGAGGACGATCAGCCGGATCGCGCCGTCCGTGAGCGTGTCGGCCCAGTAGGCGCCGGTGACGACGATGTAGTTGCGCAGGTCCGCGCTGTGCTGGGCGGCGCCCGTCCCCATCGTGCTATCGCGTCAGTTGCCCGCCGACCGCCGCCGCGAGCTCGACGAGGCGGTTGGCGTAGCCCCACTCGTTGTCATACCAGGCCAGCACCTTGACCTGCGTGCGGTCGGTGACCATCGTCGACAGCGCGTCGACGACGCCGGAGCGCGGGTCGTCCTTGAAGTCGACGGACACGAGCGGGCGCGGCTCGTAGCCGAGGATCCCGGCCAGCGGACCGTCCGCCGCGGCCTGCATGAGCGCGTTGACCTCCTCGATCGTCGTCGGCCGCGCCACCTCGAAGACGGCGTCGGTCAGCGACGCGTTGAGCAGCGGCACCCGGACGGCGAGGCCGTCGAGCTTGCCCTCGAGCTCGGGGAAGATCAGGCCGATCGCCGTCGCCGACCCGGTCGTCGTCGGGATCAGCGACAGCGATGCCGCCCGCGCGCGGCGCAGGTCTTTGAGGGGGGCGTCGATGAGCGTCTGCGTGTTGGTCATGTCGTGCAGCGTCGTGACGGAGCCACGCCGGATGCCGATGCCCTCGTGCAGCACCTTGACCAGCGGTGCCAGGCAGTTGGTGGTGCCCGATGCCGCCGTGATGACGTCGTGGACGACGGGGTCATAGCGGTCGTCGTTGACGCCGACGACGACGTTCACGGCGCGGCCGTCCTTGACGGGCGCGGCAACGATGACCTTGCGCACGCCGCGGGCGAAGTAGGGCGCGAGCGAGTCCATCGTGCGAAACCGTCCGGAGCACTCGAGCACGATCTCGGCGCCGCGCTCGCTCCACGGGACGCCACCCGGCGAAGACTGCGCGCTGTATCCAATCGGGCGCCCGTCGACGCTCAGGGCGTCGCCGTCACCTGAGGCGGCGCGATCCCAACGGCCGTGGACGGAGTCGAAGCACAGCAGGTGCGCGGCGGTCGCGGCGTCGCCCACGATCTCGTTGACGTGCACGAACTCGAGGTCCGCGCGGTCCCACGCGGCGCGCAGCGCGAGTCGGCCCATGCGGCCGAAACCGTTGATGGCGATGCGGGTGGGGTTCATGAGCTCTGCGCGAACCGGACGAGACGGACGATCGGCAGGCTATCCATTGACAAGCATCGTTTCAATCGATAGACCTAGATCAATGGTGACCGATCTACGGCTCACGCCCAAGAAGAAGCGCGCCGCCGGGGAGCGATGCTGTGAGCCCGTCGTCTATCCCGATGTCGAGCGCGCGCACGCGCTGCGAATGGCAGAGGTCGCCAAGGCACTGGGCGATCCGATCCGCCTGCAGCTCGTCGACGTCCTGCGGCGCCACGCCGGCGAGGTCTGCGTCTGCGAGCTCGTGCCGCTGTTCGACATCTCCCAGTCCACGCTCTCGCACCACCTGTCCAAGCTGCGGGAGGCCGGCATCGTCGACTCCGAGCGCCGCGGCCTGTGGGCCTACTACTACGTCCGGCCGGACGCGCTGAAGGAGCTGTCGGCCTGGCTGAGTTGACCGCCGGTCCGGCGACCGGCTCGCCTCACTCCGGCGACTTCGTCCTCGTCGTCGTGCGCTCCGGCACCAGCACGTCGTTGCTGTCGTCCTCGACGACCAGGTGCTGCGGGCGCTCCTGCTCGCCCTCGCCACCGAGCTCGCCCTTCTCCTTCTTGCGCTGGACGTAGCCGCCCGCGCCGAAGAGGGCGACGGCAGCGGCCAGGCCGCCGAACACGAGGAACAGGGTGAGGATGACCGTGACTCCGCCTTCCATGTGTGCCCCGGTTCCCGCTCGCGGGCCGGCGCTAACGCCCGATGGCGGTGCGACGCCGACGCGCGTTACCCGCGCGTGACGCGCAGCTCGGCGGTCTGGCCGGCCTCCGCGCGGCCGCGCCCGCGCCCGCGCTGCAGCGAGGCGCCGACGAAGTCGCGAAACAGCGGCGCGGGGCGCTCGGGTCGCGACTTGAACTCCGGGTGGAACTGCGAAGCGACGAAGAACGGGTGCTCGTCGAGCTCGATCATCTCGACGAGCCGCTCGTCCGGCGAGGTGCCGCTGACGACCAGGCCGGCCGCCTCGAGGCGCTTGCGCAGGAAGAGGTTGACCTCGTAGCGATGGCGGTGGCGCTCGTAGATGACCGCCTCGCCGTAGAGCTCGCGCGCCCGCGTGTCGCCGTGGATCTTCACGGGGTCGGCGCCGAGGCGCATCGTCCCGCCGAGGTCGGTGACCTCCTTCTGCTCGGGCAGCAGGTCGATCACCGGATGCGGCGTCTCGGGATCGAACTCGGTGGAGTTGGCGCCGTCCATGCCGGCGACGTGACGGCCGAACTCCATGACGGCGACCTGCATGCCGAGGCAGACGCCGAGGTACGGGATGCGCTGCTCGCGCGCGACACGGGCGGCGCGGATCTTGCCTTCGATGCCGCGGCCGCCGAAGCCGCCGGGGATGAGGATGCCGTCGGCGCCGCCGAGGCGCTCGATCGCGACGGCGTCGTTCGTCAGCAGCTCGGAGTCCACCCAGTCGATCTCGACCTGGCAGTCGTGATGGAAGCCCGAGTGGCGCAGCGCCTCCGCAACCGAGAGGTAGGCATCCTGCAGCGCAACGTACTTGCCGACGAGGGCGATCCGCACGGTGTCGGTGGCGGCGCTCGCGCGGCGGGTGATCGCGCCCCATACGGAGAGGTCGGGCTGGGGCGCGTCGATCGAGAAGTGGTCGCAGATGAGGTCGTCGACGCCCTCGTCGGCGAACCACAGCGGCACCTTGTAGATGTTGTCGACGTCCTTGGCGCTGACCACCGCCTCGACCGGCAGCGAGGCGAAGAGCGCGATCTTCTTGCGGATGTCCTGCCCGAGCTCGGATTCCGAGCGGCACAGCAGCATGTCCGGCTGGATGCCGATGCGGCGCAGCTCGTTGACCGAGTGCTGCGTGGGCTTCGTCTTGAGCTCCCCGGCGTGGCCGATGTACGGCACGAGCGTGAGGTGGATGAACATGCAGCGGCGGCGGCCGACGTCGACGGGGAACTGGCGGATCGCCTCGAGGAACGGCAGCGACTCGATGTCGCCGACGGTGCCGCCGATCTCGGTGATGACGATGTCGGCGTCCTGGGTCTCGGCGAGCAGCTGCACGCGATGCTTGATCTCGTCGGTGATGTGCGGGACGACCTGCACGGTGCCGCCGAGATAGTCGCCGCGGCGTTCGCGCCGGATGACCGAGTTGTAGATCCCGCCGGCGGTGACGTTCGACGCGCGCGACGTGTTGGCGTCGGTGTAGCGCTCGTAGTGGCCGAGGTCCAGGTCGGTCTCGGCGCCGTCCTCGGTCACGAACACCTCGCCGTGCTGGTAGGGCGACATCGTGCCGGGATCGACGTTGATGTACGGGTCGAACTTCTGCAGGCCGACCGTCAGGCCGCGCGCCACGAGCAGTCGCCCGATGGAGGCCGCGGCGATGCCCTTGCCGAGGGAGGAGACGACGCCGCCGGTGATGAAGATGAAGCGGGTCTCGCGGTGGGTCTGTGCGGAGAGGGTCATCCGGGCCTTCCCAACGAGTCTAGGTGGCGTAGCCCCGGAACCTTCTCGATGACGTTCGAGATTGACCGAAATTCCCCGAAAAGGTTCACGAGCACGAGCACGACCAGCGCTATGAGCTGGCCGTCGGCGTCGAGGGTGAGCACAAGCCAGAGCCCCGCCAGCGCGCCGATGGCATTCGATCCGGCGTCGCCCAGCATCGCCCGCTCGCGCAGGTCGAAGAAGCCGGCCACGAGCACCGGGCCGATGAAGAGCCCCAGCCCCGCGAGCGCCTCGGTGTTCTGGGTGGCGACCGTCAGGCCGATGCCGAGCAGGACGAACGCCTTGACCGA
>DASZDB010000174.1:0-1829 GCA_035942495.1 Solirubrobacteraceae bacterium | reverse complement strand
ACCACCGCCCAGGCCGGCCCCGCTGTCTGGATGTCCAGAAGCCAGAAGCCGACGAGCGCGGTGATCGTCCCCTGCAGCGCCGCGAGCACCCCGAAGGCGAGGCCGTAGCCGGCCAGCAGGTCGAGCTTGGCCAGCGGCATCGACATGAGCCGCTCGAGCGTGCCGCTCGTGCGCTCGCGCAGCATCGCGATCGACGCGATGAGGAACATGATCACCAGTGGAAAGCGCCCGATCAGCGGCGCGGCGCCCCGCTGAAAGGCGCCGGGCGGCTGGTCGAGGACGTAGCGCAGCAGGATCAGCAGCGCGGGCGGCACGACGAGGATGAGCGCGAGCGTGCGGTGGTCGCGGCGCAGCTGCGCGCCGACGCGGCGGGCGGTGGCCAGCGTGATCCGCGGGCTCATCCGGCCGCCCTCGCCAGCGCGATGAAGGCGTGCTCGACGTCGTCGGCGCCGGTGCGGTCGAGCAGTGCCTGCGGCGTCTCCGCGGCGACGATGCGGCCGTCGCGCATGAGCACGAGCTCGTCGCAGCGCTGCGCCTCGTCCATGACGTGCGTCGAGACGAGCAGCGTCTTGCCGGCGGCGGTGAGGCCGTGGAACGTCGCCCACAGGTCCTCGCGCAGGACCGGGTCGAGGCCGACCGTCGGCTCGTCGAGCACGAGCAGCTCCGGGTCGCCGAGCAGCGCGACCGCCAGCGACACGCGCGAGCGCTCCCCGCCGGAGAGCGTGCCGACGACCTGTCCGGCGCGACCGCCGAGCGAGACGAGCTCGAGGACCTCGGCGATCCGCGCCTCGGAGGCGTCGAGGATGCGCGCGAAGTACGACACGTTCTCCGCGACGGTCAGATCGCCATAGACCGACGGCGCCTGAGTGACGTAGGCGACGCGCCGCCGCAGCCCCGGCGTGCCCGCGGGCTCGCCGAGGACGGTGACGCTGCCCGCCTCGACGATCTGGACGCCGACGATGGCGCGGATGAGCGTCGACTTGCCCGAGCCGCTCGGCCCGAGCAGCCCGGTGACGGCGCCGCGCCTGATATCGAGCGAGAGGCCGGGCAGGACGAGCCGCCGGCCGCGGCGGACATCGAGGCCGCGGATGCTGACGGCGGCGTCTGCCGGCGCCGGTGTCGGTGAGGTAGCCTGTATTTCAGCAGATGAAGAATTCATTACGCACAGAAATAGCAGACGGCGGTCGCGCTCGTCAAGGGCCGCGGTGCCGTGGCCGGGCGTAGCGGGCGCCGGCCCGGCGACAGCGGCACGCGGGAGGCCATCCGGGCCGCGGCGATCGAGCAGTTCTCGCAGCGCGGTTACGACCGGCCGTCGATGCGTTCGATCGCCCAGCAGGCCGGCGTCGATCCCGCGCTCGTCAGCCACTACTTCGGCTCGAAGCACGCGCTGTTCGTCGATGTCGTCGAGCTGCCGTTCGATCCCGCGCAGGTCATCCCGGCGCTGTTCGGCGCAGGCGACCGCGACCAGATCGGCGCGCGCCTAGCGGGCTTTCTCGTGGGCGTGCTCGAGCAGCCCGCCGCCCGCCAGCGGGTCATCGGTCTGCTGCGCGCCGCGGCCGCCGAGCCGGAGGCGGCGCGAATGGTGCGCGAGCTGTTGACGCGCGAGATCTTCGCGCGCGTGGTCGAGGAGTTGCGCGTCGACGACGCGCAGCTGCGCGCGAATCTCGTCTCCTCGCAGATCGTCGGGCTGGTGATGGCGCGCTACATCGTCGGCCTCGAGCCGCTGGCGTCGCTGCCGGCCGCGGACGTCGTGGCGATGGTCGCGCCGACGCTGCAGCGCTACCTCACCGAGCCGGTCGTTCCGCCGGCCGGAGGCGGAGCCTGACGTC
>DASZDB010000173.1:0-2210 GCA_035942495.1 Solirubrobacteraceae bacterium | reverse complement strand
CATCGGCTCGCTGGTCCGCGCCGACGTCGCGAACGTGCTGCGCGACGGCGCGCCGAACGTGTCGGTCTCCTTCCACGAGATCCGGCCGGGCGAGGTATCGCAACTGCTGCGCGAGCGGGTCGTCGACCTCGCGCTCGCGCGGGTCGCGCCGGCCGGCGGCGAGGTCGACAGTGCGGCGTTGCGCCCGACGCCCGCGCTGCTCGTCGTGCCCGCCGCGCACCGCTTTGCCGGCCGCGCGGCGGTGCGGCTCGCAGACCTCGACGGGGAGCGGCTGTTGACGTGGAGCCCGGTGGGCACGCCGTATACCGATCTCATCCTCGGCCGCCTGGCCGCCGCCGGAGCCGCGGTCTGCCCGGTCGAGTCGCACGTCACCGGCAGCTCCGAGCTGCCCGAGCTGACGACTGCGAACGCCGTCGCCGTCGTGCCGCAGGACTGGCCGGTTGCCGTGGACCACGTTGTGGTGCCTTTCGCCGAGCCGGTCGACCTTCCGCTGCTCGTGCTCTGGCCGGCCGGCACGCTGACGGCAGCCGTCCGCCGCGTCCGGGCGGGCATGGCGATGCCGGCCTGACGCCGCGCGCGCTCACTGTGGTCACGGGACGAGCAGCTCGCTGCGGTACAGCGGGGCGAGTTGCTCGGCCTTCGCGCGACGCGCCGCGATCGCGGCGTCGTCGAGCGGCGGGGGCGGCGCAGTGCGGCTCGGCACGCGATCGCGTCACCGCCGCCGGTGCCGAGGCTCGGGCGTGCAGGCCGCTCGGGATCGTTAGCTCGGGGCGCCTACGCCCGCGAGCTCGAAACGAAGCGCAACCGACCCGGCGCCAAGGGGACGAGCACGCGCTTGGCGTACTCGGCGCCGCCGCGCAGCATGAGCGCGCGCAGCGGATCCCACGAGAGGCCGAACTGGCGGCGCAGGGGCGCCGGCAGCAGCCCGACCGTGACGAAGTTCACGGCCTCGAGGACCGGGCGACGCGTCAGCGGCACCGGTGGGCGCATGACGATCTGCAGGGCCAGCTCGCGCGCGGCCGGGGTGACCCACAGGTCGTCGCCCTCGAGCATGTCCTCCATGTAGGCGTCGAAGGCGTCGATGTCGGCGGGCATCTCGTCGTCCTTCAGCCCGAAGAGGCCGCCGACGACGCGGTAGTCCTGCCAGTACGCCTCGCGCTCGGCGCGCGACAGCGACTCCACGTAGTTGTCGTAGAAGACCAGGGCCGAGTCGACGAGCGAGGCAAGCACCCAGAGCAGCAGCGCCGGGTCGTCGGCGGCGAACGGCGTGCCGGCGGGGAAGCGGCCGGCGGGGCGCGCGAGCTCGCCGCGGACCCTGCTGTGCATCGCGCGCACGCGCCGCGTCGCGCGATCGGCGTCGACGCGCGAGCCGAAGCCGATCGTGTTCATCACCTCGGCGGTGCGGCGCAGCCGCTCGTAGGGCTCGTCGAGCGCTCCGCTGTGCGCGAAGAACCCCTCGAAGGCGACAGGGTGCGCCGCCTGCATGAGCAGCGCGCGTGGCCCCGCCAGCGCGACCGCGAACTCGCGGTGCACGCGGCGCAGCATCGAGGTGTCGTCGAAGTACGAATCCATGGTTAACGCTCCGGAAACGGTAGGGCCCTCGATGGCCATTACGGCGCATTACCCTTGAACGGATGCCAGCACAGGCCTATGCCGGGAAGGACTGCGTCTGCCAGCTGCGCAAGGGCATCTGCGATCAGTCCTGCGTGCAGGGGATGCTCGACACGCCCTTCTACATCGCCTGCCTGAAGCTCTCGGGGCGGCGCTGCGTCGTCGTCGGGGGCGGTGAGATCGGCCTCGAGAAGACCGAGGGCCTGCTCGCCTGCGACGCCGGCGTCACGCTCGTCTCGCCCGACGCCGTCGACGAGCTGCGGGCGCTCGCCGCCGAGGGATCGATCGCCTGGGAGCAACGCCAGTACGCCGGCCCGGCAGACCTCGAGGGCGTCTTCATGGTCATCGCCTGCACCGACGACACCGACATCAACATCCGCGTCTTCGACGACGCCGAGCGGCGCGCGATGCTCGTGAACATCGTCGACGTGCCGCCGCTGTGCAACTTCATCCTGCCCGCGATCGTGCGCACCGGCCCGCTGGCGATCGCGATCTCCACGGCGGGCGCGTCGCCGGCGCTGGCCAAGCGGATGAAGCGCGAGGTGTCCGAGCTCTTCGGCGAGGAGTACGCGCGCCTGGCGATCATGCTCAACGACGCG
>DASZDB010000172.1:0-4215 GCA_035942495.1 Solirubrobacteraceae bacterium | reverse complement strand
CGCGTGCCCGTCTTCGACGAGGAAGACCTCCGGGTAGGGGTGGCGGTGCAGGCGCGGCCCTTTGCCAGGTTCGAACGTCGTCACGTAGACGGAGGTTTCGACGCCGTCGTCGCGTCCTTCGAAGAGCGTCACCACCGGCGTGACGCGGAACTCGTCGACGTGCCTGATCACCGCCGCGGCCGCCGGGCTTTCGCTCGCGGCGCGGCCCGAAGCGGACGCCGTCACGATCGCGAGACGGCGAGCGTCGCTGTCGGCGACTGCTTCGGCCGGCGGGATGTGATGGTTGCCGGTGAACAGGTCTGCCGGATCGTAGAGCGCCTTGACGTCGCGCAGGCGTCGCCACGTGTCGCGGTCGAAGAAGCGACTGGTGTCCGCCGTCTGCTCGACGAAGCCGGGGTAGTCGCCGGTCCGCTGCAGTCGCACGGCGTAGCGGAGGTGCTCCAGCGACGACTCGACGCTGGTTGTCGCTGCGTCGTCGCCGACGATGCCGAGCGAGAAGAGGCTGTGCGTGCCGGGGAGGGTTGCGCGCGCGCCGGCGTCTGGCGTCCTGCGCGCGAGGGCGCCGCCCATGTGACGCAGCTGGACCTTCGCGAGCGCCGAACCGGAGCCCGGTCCCGCCGCGGCGACGAGATCGTCGAGGGCGGAGGAGGGCAGGTCCGCGAGCAGCCCGTGCGTGCTCAGGTACGGCGCGGGACTGCGCGGATCCATCGCCAGATCGCCGAGGCCGGCGGGCGGGACGATCGCGAACGTGTCCATCTCGGGTCCCAGCCTCCGCAGCGGTCGCAGCAGGTCGCGCCCTTCGGCCTCGGGGCCGAGGAACGCGCCGAAGACGGCGCTGACGGAGCGGCCGCGCAGCTCCCGGGGGATCTCCGGAGTGGCCGGGAGGTGCAGCAACGCTGCCCACGACGTCAGCTCGTCGGGAAACGCCGTCAGCTGGTCGTTCCAGATGTGCAGCACCTCCGGCGCGTCGTCGAAGGCGAAGAACATCGCGCCTGCGTAGAGCTCGGCGACGGGGTAGACCGCGAACTCCAGGGCGGTGACGACGCCGAAGTTGCCGCCCCCACCACGCAGCGCCCAGAACAGCTCCGGTTCGTGGGTGGCGTCCGTGCGGACCAGGTGGCCGTCGGCGGTGACGAGCTCGATCGCGGTCACAGTGTTGGCCTGCAGGCCGTACTTGCGGGCCAGCCAGCCCATGCCGCCCGCGAGCGAGTAGCCGGCGATCCCGACGGTCGGCGACGACCCGTGCAGCGCGGCCAGCCCGTGCGCCGAGAGCTCGGGGAGGACCTGCTGCCAGGTCGCGCCCGCGCCGACGCGGACGTGGCGAGCCGCGGCGCCGATCGAGACGTCGCGGAGCTCGCGGAGGTTCATGAGGATGGTGTCGTGCAGCGAGCCGAGCGGGCCGGCGTTGTGGCCGGTGCTCTGCGGCGCGATCCGCAGCCCGCGCTCGCGGGCGTAGCGGACGGCGGCGATGACGTCTCGTTCGTCGACCGGATACGCGACCGCGACCGGCTGCTGATCGACCGCCGGGTTGAACGCGCGGCGCGCCGAGTCCCAGCCGCCGTCGGCGGGCACGATGACGCGGCCGGCCATGACGTTGGAGAGGGAGGGAGTGCTGAGGGTGGTGGACATGGGTGCTCCTCGGATCGATGAGCGGTGAGCATCGATCTGGCGCGGCGCCGGCACATCGCGGCGAACCCCAAACCGTGACCCTAGGGTTTGGCGCGAGCACCCGCGCCGCGGCGGCCCGTCGCGAGCCGCGTCAGGTGGCCAGCGCCCGTCCGAGCTCGCGACGCGAGCGAATGTCAAGCTTGCGGTAGGCGTTGGAGAGGTGCACCTCGACGGTCTTGAGCGTCACGTACAGCGTTTGGGCGATCTCCTTGTTGCTGCGGCCGGCGGCTGCCAGATCGGCGACGCGGCGCTCGCTGGTGGTGAGCGCCTCTATGCCGCTGAGCGCGGTTCGGCGCGGCCGTGCGCCGGCCGCGTACAGCTCCCCACGCGCTTGTGCGGCAAGGGGCTCGGCGCCGCAGCGCTCGGCGAGATCCAGCGCGCGCCTGAGCGGCTCGCGCGCCTCGGTCGGCTTACGCTCGCGCCGCAGCACTGCGCCGAGCGCGAACAGCGCGAACGCGAGCTCGAGCTTCGCAGTCGATCGCTCGAGCAGTGTCACGGCCTGGCGCAGGTGGAGGATCCCCTCCTCGCCCTCCAGAGCTCCCAGCACCCGCAGCGAACGTCCTACGACGCTGGGAGAACCGAAGTTGCGCGCGTGCGTAAGCTCCTCGCGCGCCACCGCCAGCGCCTCGTCGCTTCGCCCCAGCCCGGCCAGCGCGCGCGCCTTCTGCGAGCGCCAGCGCGCCCAGCCGGGGTTGACGATCTCGCCGAAGCGGCCGGCCAGCTCGTCGGCAGCGGCAAGCGCCTCCTCCTCCCGTCCCGGTTCGGCGAGCAGAAGCTCAGCGCGGCTGCTGAGCGTCAGCCGCG
Organism: Solirubrobacteraceae bacterium; assembly: GCA_035942495.1. Lineage (GTDB taxonomy): Bacteria > Actinomycetota > Thermoleophilia > Solirubrobacterales > Solirubrobacteraceae > CADCVQ01. The sequence goes on along the minus strand of DASZDB010000172.1, from coordinate 1,743 downwards.
AGCTGTCGACCCGCCGTCGGTCGCCCCCGGCCGGATCGACCAACCGCCGTGCGCCCTCGAGATCGCCGCGCAGGATCCGCACCGCCGCGGTGAACGCGAGTGCCGGGCCGTAGGCGGCGCCCGACTCGAGCAGCCCCCAGTCCCGCGCGTTCTCCAGGGCGCTCAGCAGCCGGCTCTCCGCCTCGGGCAGCTCGCCGCGCCACAGCAGCGAGGCGCCGCTCCAGAGGTTCGTGCCGAGAAAGCCGAACAGCGAGCCGCGGCGGTGGGCGTGCGCCCGCATCTGCTCCCACACCTCGAGGGCGTCATCGCGGTCGGCCATCACGAGCACCCACGGCGCCGCGTTTCGCAGGAAGCCCGGTTCAGCGTCGATGAGCACCCCGTCCGCGAGTGCGCGCGTCGCGAGCCTCACGCATCTATCCGTCGTCTCGCCCGTGAGGGCGCCCACCTCGGCTGCCGCAGCCGCAAGCATCTTCGCGCCTGGCCCGTCGCCCTCGATCCGCAGGGTCGCGCGCAGCGCCGCCGCGCTCTCGCGACTGGCGCCGAGCGGGACGGCCATCAGCTCGATGGCGCGCAGGGCCTGGCGTTCGTCGACGAGGTCGAACGGAACCTGTGCGAGGGCGTGCCGCACGAACGCAACGGCCTGCTGCGCCGGCGCGGTGTAGATCAGCGTGCGCGCCAGCGTGATCGCGACCTCAGCGCGCTCGTGCGCATCCTCAAGTTCCTCCCACGCCTGGCGCAGATGATCCGCCGCCGCCGGCGCCGACGTCAGCGTCTCGGCCAGTCCCAGCTCGAGCAGGACGCGCCGTCGCCGCTGCGTGGGCGGGCGCTCCTCGAGCGCGCGCTGCAGGTACGCCACCGCGCTGTCCGCGGCGCCCCTCGCGCGCGCCGACGCCGCCGCCTCGGTGAGCACGTCGACAACCCATACCTCGTTGCGGCGCGGGCAGGCCAACAGATGAGTGGCCACCTCCTCGGGCGCAGCGGCCACCTGCATGAGGCGCTCGGCCGCCGACGCGTGCCGCAGCTGTCGCTCGCCCGTCGGCAGGCTGTGGTAGACGGCGTGTGCGACGAGCGGATGCACGAAGGCGAGCGGCGGGTCGGCGCGCAGGATGTCCGCCCGCGCCAGCGCTGCGGTCGCATCCACCACCGCGCGCTCGTCAAGCCCGGAGACGGCCGCGACGAGCGGCAGCTCGGCGCCATCTCCCAGTACCGCCACGGCCTGCGCCACGCCCGTGGCGTCATCTGGCAGGCGCTGCAGTCGCAGCAACACGCTGCGAGACACGGCACGGGGACCGACCTCTCTCACGATGGGAGCGTGCCGCGCCTCAGGGGTCACGCCGTCGGCCTCGAGCGAGCTCAGCAGCTGCCCCAACAACAGCGGGTTGCCGCCCGTCGCCGCCGCGCAGGCCACCGTGAACACCCCATCCGGCGTCGCATCCAGCCGCACACGCACCAACTCCGAGACCGCCGGCTCGCTGAGCGGACGCAGCCGTAGATGCACGGCGTCACGAGCATCGGCGAGCTCGCCCAGGATCACCGGGTCCGCGGCCGCGTCGACCGTCCGCAGGCTCACCGCGAGCAGCGCATCAAGTCCCTCGAGTCGCCGCGCCAAGTAGGCCACGAAGCGCAGCGACGGCCGGTCGCACCAGTGCAGGTCGTCTATGCACAGCAGCAGGGGCTGCTCCTCGGCCAGATTCGCCGTCAGCCAGTACAGGCCGTGCAGCACGGCGAACGACGCGTCTTCGG
>DASZDB010000171.1:0-3518 GCA_035942495.1 Solirubrobacteraceae bacterium | reverse complement strand
GGTGCTCAACATGGTCAACGCAGTCGTCGGCACGATCGTCCCGACCGTGCTCACGACGGTCACGGGCCTGATCGACACGATCCTCGGCTCGCTGCCGTTCGTCGGCGGCACGTCGGCCGGCGCCGGTGGCGCCTTCGGCCTCGGCGGCCTGCTCGGCGGCATCCTCGGCGGCGGCTCCGCCGACCTGGGTGGCATCGGCGGCCTGCTCGACGGCCTGCTCGGCGGCCTCTTCGGAGGCGGCTCGGGCGGCTCGGCCCCCGCGGCCGGCATCGGCGGCATCCTGAACACGGTCACCGGCCTGGTCAACAGCCTCCTCGGCGGCCTGCTCGGCGGCGGTGGTCTGGTTCCCTCCACATGAGCCACAGCGGCGGCCCGGCCTCGGGTAACTCGATGCACTCCCTCACGACGAACCCGTGGCGGGTGTAGAAGGAGAGATTGCTCTCCTTGGAGGACTCGAGGTAGGCCGCCGTGCCGGTCTCGTCACACCTATGCAGCATCGGATGAAGCAGGGCGGAGCCAAGACCTCCGCCCTGCTTTTCTGGGTCGATGCCCACGACCGACAGGTAGAAGTGCGGCTCCACCGGATGGCGGCGCTCGATCTCCCGAACGGCCTGCGTCGCGCGCACGATGTGCGGCAGCAGGACCGGCAGCATCGGCAGCATGCGCAGCGATTGGCGAACGTCCTCGCGCCAGTGCCCGGGCGGCGCCCAGAGCGCCGCCCCTGAGCGGTCGTCGTCGGTGAAGATCAGCCCGTGGCCGGCGAGCTGGCGCAGGCGGATCGCGAAGAACCGCCGCCCGTGGCGCAGCCGGCGCGCCGCGTCCGGATAGAACCAGGCGGTGACCGGGTCGTCGTAGAAGGCGCGGGCGAGCATCTCCGCCAGCGGTCCGAAGTCCTCCCGCCGCGCCGGACGCACGTGAACGGAGGCGCAGGTTCCCATCGCGTGCACGCCGTCTATTCGAGCAGCTCCAGCACGCGCTCGACGGGCCGCGCCAGCAGCGCACGGTCGCCGCGCACGGCGATCGGCCGCTGCATCAGCGGCGGGTGCTCGGCCATCGCGGCGATCAGCTCGTCCTCCCCGGCGCCGTCGCCGTCGAGCAGGCCGAGCTGCGCGACGAGCGGCTCGCGGACCCGCAGGATGTCGCGCGCGCGCAGGCCCGACTTCGCGAGCAGGTCGCGGATCGTCGCCTCATCCAGGCCGGTCTCGTGGTACTCGACGCCGTCGTACTCGATCCCGCGGTCGGCGAGCAGGGCGCTCAGCTTGCGACAGGTCGAGCAGCGCGACACCTCGTAGATCGTCAGGTCGGCGGCCATGGTGCTGAAGATTCGTTCATTTGCGCGACACCACCTCGCAGTTGGACTTGACGCTGTCGATCTTGTCGGCGGTTACCCGATCCTTCCGTCCGCTGCCGCAATCCACGGAGTCTCGCGTGTTGTCGCGGGCCGAGACGCGTTCGTTGCCCGCGCCGGCGCTGATGGTGTCACGCCCGGCGCCGCCGCTGATCCTGTCGTTGCCCGAGCTGCCGGTGATCGTGTCGTTGCCCGAGCCGCCGCCGACGTTGTCGTTGCCCGCGCCGCCGCTGAGCCTGTCGGCGCCCGAACCGCCGGTCAGCGTGTCGCTGCCCGCCCCGCCCGACAGGCGGTCGCTGCCCGAGGCGCCCGAGAGCAGGTCGATCCCGTCGTTGCCGTTGACACGATCGGCGCCCGTGCCGCCGCTCGCCCGGTCGCTTCCCGCCGCGCCCGACAGCACGTCGTCGCCGTCGCCGCCGTTGAGGGTGTCGTTGCCGATCTCGCCGTAGAGGCAGTCGTCTCCGGCCAGCGCGTCGAGCGTGTCGTTGCCGGCGCCGCCGCGCAGGACGTCACTGAGCGGCGTGCCGGCCAGCGTGTTGCCCCGCGCGGTGCCGGCGATGAGCAGGCCCGTCTGCGGGCAGCCGCCGGGCTTCGCGGTGGGCAGCGGCTGGTACTCCTGGGCGCGTGCCCCCACGGCGACGCCGATCGCGATAACGGTGCACGCGGCGCTGGCGGTGAGGACCCTCGTGCAGTTCATGGTGCCCCGCACGGCTTATACATCACGCGGCGCCGGCCACCTACCGCACGCGCACGCCGCGCCGCACGGTCGAGCCGCGCGCGGCGCGGACGCTGACGACGTGGCGGCCGGGCGTGGCGCTCGCGCTGCGCAGCCGCGCGGTGACGCGGCGCCCGTCGCGGCCGGTGAGGCGGACGCGGGCGCGGAGGATGGAGCCGCGGCGCAACTCGACGACGACCGCGCCGGTGGCGCGCGGGGTGACCGTGACCTTCAACCCAGTCGGGCTGCGTAGTGCGGGCCGCGAGATCGTCGCACGTGCCGTCACCGCGGGGCGCAGGCGCTCGCTGGGCGCGCGGCGCATGGCGGCGAACGCGGGCTTGCGCTTGAGCGCGTGGGTGAGCAGGCCCCAGTTGGCGCTGTCGCGCGCCTCCGGTTCGTCGAGCAACCCCACCCAGCCGAGCCCGGCGACGGCGGACCCGAGGTCGTCGGCGATGCGGTAGCCCGCCGTCAGGTAGCGCGCCTGGACCGCGCGGGAGACGTACGACGAGAAGACCGCCGAGCCGTGGTCGGACTGGATCGTGTACTCCGACAGCCACAGCGGGATCCGCCGGCCGTACGCCCGCCGCGCGTCACGGCTGATCGTGTCGACGTCACTGATGTCGCGGTAGCCGCCCGGCAGCGGCTTGTCGGAAAGCTTCGGGTAGCGGAACGGAAACGGGTTGTGCCCGAGCCAGTCCAGGCGCGGCCGCCGCCCGTTGGGCAGGCGCATCCGGCGCAGGAAGTCGGCCGGCCTGACGGTGCCGCTCGTCCAGGTGTTCGCGCCGATGACGATGTTGCGGCGGTTGGAGCGCTTGAGCGCGGCGTAGGCGTTGTCGAGCAGGCTCGCGTAGGCGCGCGGGCCGACGGCGCCGTTGCGCGCGTTGGGCTGGAAGCGGTCGGCGCGGTTGGGCTCGCCCCAGATCATCCAGCGCCGAACGTCCGGGTAGCGGCGCGCCGCTGCGGCGAGGAAGGCGCCGAGATCCTGCGCGCGGGCGGGTCGCCAGATCGGCCGGCGCCCGCGGTTCGCCCAGCCCGGCGTACCCGACACGAGCAGGCTCATGCGGATCCCCCGGCTGGCGCTCTCGGCCGCCGCCACCGACAGCTCGGCCGGCCAGCGGTAGGCGGGATCGGCGGGGTCGCCCGGCGCGGCGGGCCGGGTCGGCGCGGCGTCGGCCCAGCTCAAGGTGAACTGCAGCGTGTCGATCCCCAGCTCGTCGTAGAGGCCGAACGCCGACGAACCGTCGGACAGCATCGCCGGGCCCCAAAGCGCCTTCTCGGCGCCGGGCGCGGCCGCGGGCACCACCGCGAGCAGCGCGACGAAGCTGAGGAGGGCGGTCGCGGCGACCGTCCCCGCGCGTGAGCGGAGCAGCATGCGGGGAGCGAGTCTAGGCCGCACATGCGTGAGACACGCCCGGTACAACCGTGCTTTGCTTGTCGCCTGCCGACCTGGTCGAC
>DASZDB010000170.1:0-3552 GCA_035942495.1 Solirubrobacteraceae bacterium | reverse complement strand
CCAGAAAATCCGCGTGTTCACGCTGGGCTCGTTGACCGCCGACGCGGGCGCGGCCTCCGAGAACCGGACGTTCGCGGCGGTCATCCTGCTCGGCTTCCTGCTGCTGGCGATCGCCTGCGCGATGCTCGTCTCGCGCACGCTGCAGCAGGAGATCGCCGGCTTTCTCACGGCCGCCCGCAAGCTCGCGGCCGGCGACTTCTCGGCACAGGTGCCGACGACCGGCCGCGACGAGTTCGCCGCGCTCGGCCAGGAGTTCAACAAGATGTCCGCGGAGCTCGAACGACGGCTCGCCGAGCTCTCGCAGGAGCGGGGTCGCGTGCAGTCCTCGATGCGCCGCCTCGGCGAGGCCGTCGCCTCCAACCTCGACCGCGACGCGCTGCTCGAGCTCGTCGTCCGCACGGCCGTCGACGGCGCGGGGGCCGACGCGGGACGCGCGTGCGTGCGCGTGAACGGCAGCGGCTCGCTCGACGAGCGCTCGCGCGTGGGCAACCTGCACGGCCTCGAGACGGCGCTGCAGTCCGCCGAGGCCGAGGCCTTCAGCAGCGGCGCGGCGCGTGAGACCACGGTCGGCACGACGACGGCGATCGCCCATCCACTGCGCGGCGCCGACGTGTCGCACGAGGTCGTCGGCGTGGTGTCCGTCGCGCGCAACGGCCCGTTCACGCCCGGCGACCGCGAGCTGTTCTCCTATCTCGCCGGCCAGATCGCTCGCTCGATGGAGAACGTCGAGCTGCACGAGACGACGGCGCGGCGCTCGGTCACCGACGAGCTTACGGGGCTGTCCAACCGCCGCGGCTTCGACGACACGCTCGCGACCGAGGTCGAGCGCGCGCGGCGCTTCGGCACGGACCTCGGGCTCGTCCTGATCGACATCGACGACTTCAAGCTCGTCAACGACACGTATGGCCACCCGCAGGGTGACGTCGTCCTGCGCGAGGTGGCGCGCGTGCTGCGCGAAAGCTCGCGCGAGGTGGACCATCCGGCCCGCTACGGCGGCGAGGAGCTGGCTGCCGTCCTGCCGGGCACCGACCTGGAGGGCGCCTTCAACCGCGCCGAGCGCATCCGCGAGCAGATCGCCCAGCTGCGCATCCCGCGCCTGGACGGGGGCGGCACGCTCAGTATCACCGCGAGCTGCGGGGTCGCTGCCGCGCGCGGTGCGAGCACCGACGGGCGGGCGCTGGTGGAGGCCGCGGACGGCGCGTTGTACGAAGCCAAACGCAGCGGTAAGAACAAGTCCGTCCGCGCGAGGTAGGCTTCGGCGAGATGGGACTGCTGGACGACGCCATCCGTGAGCATCTCGAGCTCAAACGGCGGCGCGGCGCTGACGCCGGCGATATCTCCAGGGAGGAGAGCGAGGCGCTCGGGCCCGTTCGCCGTTGGCCCGACGGAGCACCGGACCTCTCCGACACGTTCGTGCCCGGCGAACCCGCCGCCGAGCCGTCGCCCGCCGCCCTGCCGTCCGACACCGACCAGACGTCCGTTCTCGGTGTGACGCCCGCGGCGCACGACCTGCCACCCGCCGACACCATCTACGAGCCACCGGCCGCCCCGCCCTCCGAGCCGCCAACGGCCGCGTCCTACGAACCGACGACGAGCAGCCCCGTCTTCGAGCGTCCGTCACCGCCGGCCCACGACCCGCCGCCGGCCGCCTACGAGCCGCCCTCGCCACCACCGCCCTCGCGACCGGCCGAGCCCGAGCGGCAGTGGTTCGAGCGCGCACACCAGGAGCCCGAGCCCGCCCGCTTCGAACCCGAGGCTACGCCCGAGCCGGAGTCCGAAGCCGAGCATCCCTCGCTGCTCTCGCGCTTTCGCGTCGGTCGCAAGCCCAAGCAGGCCCCGGCGCCGCCGCCGGCCGCCGAACCACCGTCGAGCTTCGCGCCGCCGCCGCTGCCCGGCAGCCGCGAGGCCGCGCCCGCGTACGAGCCGCCGCCGCCCCCGCCGCCCTCGCCGGCCTACAGCTACGACCCCCCGGCGGTCCACCACGAGGCCGACATCGTGCCCGCCGACGACGAGCCCGACGTCGAGGACGTGCTCGAGGAGACGCCGGACTTCCTCGAGGAGACCCCGGAGCACGACCGGCTCTGGTTCGAGCAGCGCCCGCCGCGCGACTTCGACTTCGACGACTGAACGCGAAGGCGCCGCCGATCAGGCGTCGTCCGCGCTCGGCAGCACCTCGGCCGGACCTTCGATCCACGCCTGCACGTGATCGCCCGGATGCCACGCCGGGAAGCCGAGCCGGCGTGAGCAGATGACCTGGCCGGAGGCCAGCCGCAGCCCGACGAGCTGGTCGTGGCCGAAGAAGCGCCGCGTCACGACCTCCGCATGCGCCGCGCTCGCCGGCCCGCTCACGCCGATCGCGACCGACTCCGGCCGCACGAGGACGTCGCACGCGCCCCTGACGTCGCCGGCCGGCAGGCTGCCGAGCTCGCAGCTTGCACGCCCGTCGTGCGCGGCGCCTGGCAGCACCTCGATGTCGCCGAGGAATTCCGCCATCCAGCGCGAGGCCGGCCGCAGGTAGACCTCCTCCGGCGTGCCCGCCTGCTCGACGCGACCGTCGCGCATGACCGCGACCGTCTCGGCGATGCTCATCGCCTCCTCCTGGTCGTGCGTGACGAACAGCGCCGTGACGCCCGCGGTGCGCAGGATCTGCGAGACCTCCTGGCGCAGGCGGTCGCGCAGCGACGCGTCGAGATTGGAGAACGGCTCGTCGAGGAGCACCAGGTCCGGCGTCGGCGCGAGCGCGCGCGCGAGCGCGACGCGCTGCTGCTGTCCGCCCGAGAGCTCATGCACCGGACGCTTCTCGGAGCCGGCCAGACCGACGAGCTCCAGCGCCTCGCGGATGCGCCCGGCGTCGGGCTTGCGGCCCAGGCCGTAGCCGACGTTGCCGGCGACGTCCATGTGCGGAAACAGGGCGTAGTCCTGAAAGACCATCCCGATCCGCCGTTGCTCGGCCGGCACGAACCGATCGGGGCTGGAGACGACGCGGCCGCCGACGACGATCTCGCCCGCGTCGGGTCGCTCGAGCCCGGCGATGAGTCGCAGCGTCGTCGTCTTGCCGCAGCCGCTGGGCCCGAGCACCGAGCACGTGCCGCCCGCGCGCAGCTCGAGGTCGGCGCCGTCGACCGCGCGCACCGCGCCGAACGACTTGCGCAGCCCGTGCAGCCGCAGGCCGACGCAGGGCGGCGCGAAGTCGCCGTTCCCGTTGCCGTTCCCGTTGCCGTGTGCCATCGCGGTCGCTATGTCCCCACGCTCCCCTTCTTGTCCAGAAGGTACAGCGGCGGCGCCGCGATGAGCAGCAGCAGCAGCGCGGGGATCGCGCTCGCCTCGAAGAAGCCGAACGACGTCTGGCGCCAGACGTCGGTCGCGAGGGTGTCGAAGCCGATCGGCGCCAGCAGCAGCGTCGCGGGCAGTTCCTTGAGCGCATGGAGGAACACGAGCGCCGCGCCGCCGAGCACGCCGCTGGCGACGAGCGGCGTCGTGATCGTGCGAAACACCGCCATCGGGCTGCGGCCGAGGCCGCGCGCGGCCTCCTCCAGCCGCGGCGGGACCTGC
>DASZDB010000169.1:0-1556 GCA_035942495.1 Solirubrobacteraceae bacterium | reverse complement strand
CCCTGCCGCGTCGGAGCGTTGTCCTTGTGCTTGGGCTCCGCCGCCTCCTTGTCACATCCAGGGAACAGGCAGATGATCTTCTCGCCCGGCGCCTTCTCGCTCCTCGCTGTCTCCATTGCCCTCTCCTCGTCGCTGATGCTCATGATTATCGCCGCATTCGTAACGTAGCAATCGCTTCATCGGCCGTAATGTTGGCGCGAGCGCGGTCGCCAATCGGGCACCGTGCCGCTTGCCGACGGTCGCAGCGATCGCGCCTTAAAACGGCGTTCCGCTACGGTGGGCTCTTCTGGGGAGACAGGAAAGCAGGCTTGACGGGGACTCTATGAGCAGCGAAATTCTCACCCATCTCGACGAGCACGGGCGCGCCCGGATGGTCGACGTGGGCGCAAAGCCCGAGACCGATCGCGTCGCCACAGCACGCGCCGTCGTGCGGATGACGCCGCGGACCGCGGCCGCCGTCGCCGCCGGCGACGCGCCGAAGGGCGACGTCATCGGCACCGCCCGGCTGGCGGCGATCCAGGCCGCCAAGCGCACCGATCAGTGGATCCCCCTGTGCCACACGCTGCCGCTGAACGCGGTCGACGTCGACATCGACGTCGATCCGCAGGCGGGAACAGTGATCGTGACGGTCACTACGCGCGTATACGCCCGTACGGGCGTCGAGATGGAGGCGATGGTGGGCTGCGCCGCCGGCGCGCTCACGGTCTACGACATGGTCAAGGGCATCGAGCGCGGGGTAGTCGTAGAGCGGGTAGAGCTGTTGAGCAAGAGCGGGGGACGAACGGGGACCTGGAGGCGTGATGAGCAACATTGACATTGATCCACTCAAGGACGGGCACCGCCGTCTCATCCGCGACGTGCGGATCTCGGTCACCGACCGTTGCAACTTCCGCTGCCAGTACTGCATGCCCGCCGAGGGCCTGCCCTGGCTGGAGCGCGACGCCGTCCTGAGCTTCGAGGAGATCGAGCGCCTCGTCACGATTCTGTCCTCGATGGGCGTCCACGACATCCGCCTCACGGGCGGCGAGCCGCTCGTGCGCCGCGACTTCCCGCGCCTGGCGGCGATGCTCGCGGCGGTGCCGGGCGTGCGCGACCTGAGCGTCACCACCAACGGCTTTCTGCTCGAGCGCGACGCGGAGGCGCTCGTCGCCGCCGGCATCAACCGCTTCAACGTCTCCGTCGACTCCCTGCAGCGCGATCGCTTCTTCGAGATGACGCGCCGTGATGCGCTGCCGCGCGTGCTGCGCGGCCTCGAGAAGCTCGCCACCTTCCCCGACGCGCACCCGATCAAGATCAACGCCGTCGGCATGAAGGGCTTCACGGAGACCGAGATCCTGCCGATGGCCGAGTTCGCGCGTACCCACCCCTACGAGGTGCGCTTCATCGAGTTCATGCCCCTGGACGCCGACCACTCCTGGGACCGCAGCAAGGTCCTCAGCGGCGAGGAGATCCGCGCCGCGATCGACGCCGTCTACCCGCTCGAGCCCGAGCCGCGGGAGCCGAGCGCGACAGCGCGCGTCTACCGCTTCGCGGACGGCCAGGGCAAGATCGGCTTC
>DASZDB010000168.1:0-1842 GCA_035942495.1 Solirubrobacteraceae bacterium | reverse complement strand
GCCCCGACGACGCGGCCGAGCACTGAACGCGCCGCTTGCCGCCGCGGCACGCAGGCGCGCCGGCGCGGCTGCGATGGTCGCCGGAGGAGTAGGGTCGTCGAATGGACGACGCCGCGATTCGCGAGGTGGTGATCCGCCTTTCCCGTTCCGATGGGCGCGGCGGCCACACGATCGAGCGCGCCACGCTGCGCGCGTCGGGCGCCCACCTGACGGAGATCGTCAAGTGGATCGAGGCTCACGGTGGCGTCCCCGAGGCGCCCGCCGCCGCACCGCGCGGGTCGTGTGGCCTGCACGGCGGGCTGCGCGGCAGCAGCGCGACCACGGTGCCCGCCGTAGCGCGGTACGTGCTGCCCGCGGGCACGCTGAACTAGCTCGACGACAGCGCCATGCTCGAACAGATGTGCACCCCTGCGTGCGAGATCCGGCGCCCGGGTAGCGTGACACCGTGAGCATCGGCGCCATCGTCTATCTGGTCCTCGGCCTGCTCGTGGCGGCGTCGCAGAACTACTTCGACCACCTGAGCACCCTCGGCCGGCTGCTGTCGGCGATCATCGCCGTCATCATCTGGCCGCTGCTGCTGTTCGGAATCGACGTTCGCATCAGCTGAAGGCATAGTGGGGGGTCGGTTCGACCAACGGAGACCTCTCATGCGCCAGCCCCTCAAGCTCTTTCTCGCACTCGTCCTCGCAGCGACGCTGGCCGCCGGCTGCGGCTCTGACGACGATTCGCCGGACGGCGGCGGGGGCGGCGGCGCCGCATCGGAGCAGGCTGAGAACGGAGAGAACTCCGAGCAGGCCGACGGGTCGAATCCGGCTGCCAAGCCCAAGAAGAAGAGCGCACGCGCGGAGATGGTCTCGTGCATGGAGGACGAGGGGTTCGAGGTGTCGCACGAGGGCGACGACGAGGAGAAGGCGACGAACTACACGGTCGAGGCCGGCGGCAAGAAGAAGGCCGAGATCATCATCCATTCGAACAAGAACGACGCGGCGGGCGCGGCCCGGAAAGTCGGCGAGGAGAAGGGAATCAACTCCATCCCGTTCGGCCGGGTCGAGTTCCGCAACAACGACGACGCCACGGACACCGAGGCCGGCGTCCTGGCGAACTGCGTCGCGGAGGCGTACGTTCACTGATCACCGGGTCCGGCGTCAGCGCGGGGCCCTCGTGCTACGCCGTGCACGCTGCTCCCCCGCCTCCACCACCTGCTCCGCCCCGGCAGCCTTCCCGCCGCTGCCCGCGTGCCGAGTCCTGGCGATGGGAACAGGGGTTCGCATGCTCGGGGCTCGGCCGGCTGTTCCAGATGAGGCACCCGTGCGGGAATTACTTTCGGACGGCCCTATCGGGACGTCTCCAGTGATTGTCGGCTCTCCGCCCTGACCCGGCGACGCCTTCTTCATGGAGCCAGCGCGGGCCTGGCGGCCAACGCGCACGGCGGCCATGACGCACGAGCGCGGATTGCGCACCGAGCGCGTCATGGCCGTAATCGCGGCGGGTCACGGCGGGTGCAGCCAGGGCGCGGTACGGCCCTCGCACGTGTGTGCGCCACCGTACCGGCGTGTGGCGCAAGCGCCGATCGTGGCGCGCGAGTGCGGATATCGCACCGGGCGCGCCAGAACCGCCGCGCGCGAGGTCGCCCGCCAGACGCTGACGCTCGGCGTGGCGAATAGCTCGCGCTGGACACGAGCCATTCGCCGGCACCGCGTCAGTCGACGTCGTGCTCCGCTGCGTATCCCCGTTGAGGTTCCAATGTGGGATGCCGCCGGCTCCTCGGCGGCCCCGCTGCTTAGCCGCCGCGCGCCGGCGCCTCCTTCTCGATCCGTCACCTGCCGGGGGTGATCCCGAGTG
>DASZDB010000167.1:0-1935 GCA_035942495.1 Solirubrobacteraceae bacterium | reverse complement strand
GTCACGGAGAGCTTGAGATCGCAACCGCGCATCCGGCCCGAGACGCCGAAAGGCCCGCGTTGCGGGCCTTTCGTTATGCGCCGAAGAGGACTCGAACCTCCACGGGGGAATCCCCCCACAAGGCCCTCAACCTTGCGCGTCTACCAATTCCGCCACCGGCGCAGGGCGATCGCCAGTATAGGCCCAGACGCTGCCCGTCTTGACTTCCGTCCGACGGGTCGCTTAGCTTGTGCGAACAGATGTTCGCCCCATTCACATCCTCACCCCCCGTCAAGGAGCCTGCGCCATGGATCTCGATCTGACCAAGCGCCAGCAGGAGATCTTCGACTTCATCAAGCGCCACTCGGCGAAGCACGGCTACCCGCCCACCGTTCGCGATATCGGCGCGGCGGTCGGACTCGCGTCCTCGTCGACGGTCCACGCGCACCTCGCGAACCTCGAGAAGCTGGGCCTCCTGCGGCGCGACCCCTCGAAGCCGCGCGCGATCGAGCTGCTCGACCGCGCCCTCGAACAGGTCAAATCGGTGGTCCGGCCGGACGGCCTGCCGCTGGTCGGCCACGTCGCCGCCGGCTCGCCGGTGCTGGCCGAGGAGAACATCGAGGAGTACGTCTCGGTCCCGGCGCTGGCCGGAGGCGAAGTCGGCGAGTACGTCCTGCGCGTGCGCGGCGAGTCGATGATCGACGCCGGGATCCTGCCCGATGACTACGTCGTCGTACGTCCGCAGGAGACCGCCGAGGACGGCGCGATCGTCGTCGCGCTCGTCGGCGAGGAGGCGACGGTCAAGCGCTTCTATCGCGAAGCCGATCACATCCGCCTGCAGCCGGAGAACGCCGCGATGGAGCCGATCCGCTCGCGCGACGTGCGGGTGCTCGGCCGGGTGGTCGGCCTGTTCAGGAGCGTGCGGTGATGGCGGCGGTCCACGCGCCCGCACTGTTCTATGAGCTGCCGGTGCGGCACTTCCCGGCGGGCCGCCCCGGAGGCGGCCGCCGGCAACCCTCGGCCGCTGAGCGGCTCAAGGCGTCGCCGCGAGAGGGCCGGACGCTGGAGGACGTGCTCTCCAGCGCCTGGGAGGACCTGACCGCGCACCGCACCGCGGCGTGCCCGATCTGCGCGGGGGCGATGGAGCCCCGGTACGGAGCCGGGCCGTCGGCGGTCGGTGGACGCTGCCGGTCGTGCCGCAGCGAGCTCGTGTGAGCTAGCGCAAGACCTGCGCGAGGATGTCGTCGTCCTCGGGCCGGTCGCGCCGCTCGCTCGGCGGCGGAGGCGGCGGCGCGTCGTCAGCGACGACCTTCGTCTTGGCGGCGAGATCGCCGAGCCGAGCCCGCCGTTCGCCCGTCGCGAAGAGCGTGATCCCGCCGATGATGTACAGCGCCGGGAGCGCGTCGATGAAGCGCACGAGGTTGCGGATCAGCGCCGGCACGGCGCCGAGCTTGGCGGCGTCCTCGCCCACGACGCGGATCTTCATGACGCGCTTGCCGAGGGTCTGGCCCCACAGCAGCTCGGTGCCGAAGAAGTAGGCGAAGGTCAGCAGCAGAAACAGCGTGCGCGGGGCGCCTTCGGTCTCAGCCCACAGCGATCGCTTCGTCGCTCCCTCGTCGCCGAGCCCCTTGGCGACGATCACGAGGAGGATCGCGATGATGGCGGCGTCGATGAGCGCTGCGGCGATGCGCCGGCCGGTCACGTCTCCCATGCGCGCCACCTTATCCGGGCTTCTGCGAGCGCGCGGCACGGGATGACCGGCGCCCCGGCCTGCGAGCCATCGTGCACGCGGTTGGCCGGCGGTAGGCTGGACGGGCAGACCAAGCAGCCGCGGAGGCTCGCCCTTCGAGGAAAGTCCGGACATCACAGGGCAGGGTGGTCGGGAACCCGACCCGGGGAAACCCGCGGGAAAGTGCCACAGAAACACACCGCCAATGGCGCGCCGGCGGTCCCCGC
>DASZDB010000166.1:0-1842 GCA_035942495.1 Solirubrobacteraceae bacterium | reverse complement strand
CCCATGGAGTACACCAGCCGCGAGACGCCGATGATCGCCGCGTTCGTCGCGATGAACAGGATGGTGGCGGCCAGCAGGCCGACGTAGAGCTCACCCGCCGACTGGAACGGGCCGAGGTCGATCTGCTGGACGACACCGAGGATCGGGTCGCCGGCGAAGCCGCCCTCCTGCTCGGCGGCGCCGAGCAGCGTGCTGTACTCGCCGGTGGCGGGATCCTGCGTGACCGGCAGCGCCGACAGAGCGACGACGGGCAGGGTGAAGTAGATCGCGTACACCGCCGTACGGACCCGGGCGATCGCCTTGGGGATCGTGATCGCCTGGTCCTTGGCCTCCTCGGCCATGTTGGAGATCGTCTCGATCCCGGTGTAGGCGATCATCCCCAGCGGGATGGCCAGCAGGAAGTCCGTCCACGTCGGCGCGACGCCGAGATGGATGTTCTCCGCGATCGTCTGCGGCGAGAAGACCAGCACGGCGCCGACGACGACCATCAGCACCTGCGTCGCGAAGTCCACGACCGCGAGCACGATGTTCAGGCCGGCCGACTCCTTGATGCCGACGACGTTCACGAGCGACAGCGCGATGATCACGCCCGCGCCGAAGATGACGTCGCCGGGCGCCGAGCGCAGCGGCTCCCAGAACAGCCCACCCAGGTAGTGCGGCACGAAGAACGCCGAGATGGCGACCGTGATGACGTAGTTGAGCATCTGCGCCCACGCCGCGAAGAACGACACGAACTCGTTGAACGCGTGGCGCGCAAAGCTCGACGAGCCGCCGGCCTCGGGGAACATCGCCGTCGCCTCGGCATACGACGCCGCCGTGCAGAAGAAGAAGATCCCCGTGATGACGAAGACCAGCGGCGTCAAGCCGAGCGCGAGGCCGGCGACGAGGCCGAGCGCGTAGTAGATCGAGGAGCCGACGTTGCCGTAGGCGGTGGCGAAGAGCGCGTTGACGCCCAGCACCCGCTGCAGACCTTCAAGCCGGCGTTGCGCCATTGGAGCACGAGCATGCAACGCGCTCCGTGAACGCCGTGTGGGGATCCGGCGCCCCGCTGTGTGGATGGTGTGAGGGTCGCTCCGGCGGGAGCGAATCAGGCGATGAAGGCTGCGGTCACTCCGCTGGGGCGTCCATCCGCTCGACCCACTGCGCCCGCCACGCGGGCGGCTCCCACGACTCGCCGAAGTAGATGCGCTCGCGAGCGACCTTGCCGTCGCGGAACTCCATGATCCCGACCGCGCTGACGGGCCGGTCGTCGTAGCGGATCGTGTACTCGTTGACCCACAGGTCGCCCGAGCCGGTGGTCCGGTGCAGCTCGAAGTCCTGGCGGGCCGGGTAGGCCGACCGGAAGGCGATGATGTTCGCCTTGCCGCGGATGCGCTCGCGGCCCTGCGGCCACTCGAGCACCGCGTCGTCCGCGTAGATCTCCGAGGCCCGGGCGATCTCGTCGTCCGCGCCGCCGCCCGCGACGCTGATGTTCGAAGCGGCGAAGTGCGCCTCGATCATCGCCCGCTTGGCGGCCTCGTCCCTCGCTTCGGGGCTCATCCGAGGAACGCGTTCACGTCGTCGGCGAACTGCACCGGGTACTGAAACAGGAAGCCGTCCTCTGGCCCGCCCGCACACCCGCCACCAGCCGATCGAGCGTCTCGCACTCGCCTCGCCGGCCACGCAACCTCGGCCCATGAGGGGCGCTGACGGCCATGCTCGGTCGACCCTATTGGTGCCGGCGCGAGCGGGCAACACTCCGTCCGCGCGCGCACGAAGCACTGGGTCCACCCATGTCCGCGGCGTCCCGGGCAGCTCCCCGTCAGGCGACGGGCGAGGCGCTGCCCACCCGCGCGAGCATCG
>DASZDB010000165.1:0-1562 GCA_035942495.1 Solirubrobacteraceae bacterium | reverse complement strand
GACACCGAGGCCGAGTACCAGTCGGTGCTCATCGCGCTCGACGTCGCGCACTTCACCCCGCAGATCGTCGCCACCGCCGCGAAGCTGGCCGCACGCGGCGGCCGCGGCATCTACGTCCTCGTGACGATCACCGTGCCACAGGCGCTGCCGCTGGACGCCAAGCTCCTCGAGCAGGAGGTCAACGCCGCCGCGGTCATCCAGGAGGCGCGGCGGCTCGTCGGGCGACGCGTGAGCGGCCGCGTCGTGAAGGTGCGCGCGGGGCAGGGCGGACGCGTCATCATCGACGAGGCGCGCGCGATTCGCGCGCAGGCGATCGTCCTGCCCCTGCCGCCGCGCACCGGCACCACGATCTTCGGCAAGACCGTAGAGACCGTCCTCGCCGAACGCCCCTGCCGCGTCATCATCGAATCCGAGCCCTCGCTGTGACCGCGCGGTGGGCCGGCGACGGCCACCCCGGCCGCCGCGCGCCCGCGCCCGCACGACGCCGTGCAGCGCTGGGTCCGGGCGCGGGCGCTGGCTAGGTTGAGCTCAGCCGCCGCATGGACCGCCGCCGTCGTCGCCTTCCCCTCGTGCTCGTCGCCGCCGTTGCGCTCGTCGCCACGGTGCTCGTCGCCGTGCCCGCGGGCGGTCAGCAGAGCGAACGGGGGCTGCGCGACCGGATCGACGCACAGCGCGAGCGCGAGCGGTCGCTGGCCGCCGGCGTCGCGCGGCTGGGGCGCCTCGAGCGCGCCGCGGCACGCGAGGTCGCGATCCTCGAGCGCCGCGTCGCCGCCGTGCAGGCCGAGCTCGCCGCCGCCGAGACCACGCTCGCCGACACCGTGCGGCGCCGCAACCGCCAGCGCGAACGCGCCCTGCGCCTGCGCGCACGACTGACGACCGCGCGCGCCCAGCTCGCCGCCCTATTGCGCCAGCGCTACGAAGGCGGCAAGCCCGACCTCGTCACGGTCGTGCTGGAGGCCGACGGCTTCGCGCAGCTGCTGGAGACGATGGACTTCCTCGAGCGCGTGCAGCGCCAAGACGAGCGGATCCTCGACACGGTCAAGGGCGCGCGGCGCAACGCGCTCGCTCAGCGCCGCACGCTGACACGGCTCTCCGAGGAGCGCCGGGTCGCCGCCGAAGCCGTGCGCAAGCGCCATGACGCGCTGGCCACGATCGCCGCCGGCCTGCACGAGCGGCGCGCGATGCTCAGCCAGGCGCGCGCGGCGCGGGCGGCGCTGCTGCGCGGCACGCGGGCCGGACGGCGGCGGGCCCAGCGCTCGCTGAGCCGCCTGCTCGCGCAGCGCGCCAGGGCGCTGCGCACCGTCGGGCCGGGCGGGCCCTGGTCGATCCCGTGGCCGGTCGTGCAGTGCGAGTCAGGCGGTCAGAACCTGCCGCCCAACGTCGCCGGCGCGTCGGGCTTCTATCAGTTCATGCCGGCGACCTGGCGCGGGCTGGGCGGCTCGACGCCGCACGCGTACCTCGCGCCGAAGGCCGAGCAGGACCGGCTCGCGGCGCGGCTGTGGGCCGGCGGCGGCGGCGCGCACAACTGGGTCTGCGCCGCGCTCGTCGGGACCGGCTGAAAA
>DASZDB010000164.1:0-1859 GCA_035942495.1 Solirubrobacteraceae bacterium | reverse complement strand
GACCACGAGCAGCTCGTCGCGCGACGCAAGGAGGTCGACGACGCGCCGATCCCCTCGGGCCAGTCGAGTGCCGCGTTCGGCCTGCTGCGGCTCGCCGCGTTGGCCGGCGAGGCGTACCTCGAGGACGGCGGCGTGGGCGTGCTGCGGCTCTTCGGCGAACTGCTGCGCCGCTCGCCGCTGGCGTTCGGGCACCTCCTGCAGGCGCTGGACTTCCATCTCGGCCGGGTCCGCGAGGTCGCGCTGGTCGGGGCGGGCGGGGCCGATTTCCGCGCGCTCGAGCGGGTCGTGCGCGGCGCGTTTCGCCCCGACGTCGTTGTCGCCGGCGGCGATGGCGTGGACGACGGCGGGGTGCCGCTGCTGGTCGGGCGAACCGCGCGCGACGGCGCGACGGCCTACGTCTGCGAGCGGTTCACCTGCCGAGCGCCGGTGACCGATCCGGCCACGCTGGCCGAGGTGCTCCAAGCCGACACGTAGGCGTCATCGCGATGCGGTAGAAGTACCGCGCGGTGTCCTCTCTGCTCACCATCTTCGCCGGCCGCCGCGCCAAGTGGGTCATCGCGCTCGTCTGGTTGCTGGCGATCGCCGTCTCGTTCGCCGCGAACCTGCCCGGGAAGTTCACCGATGCCGAGAAGAACGAGTCGACGTCGTTTCTGCCCGGCGACGCCGAGTCGACGCGGGCCTTGGCCGCGACGGAGCGCTTCCAGGACGGCGAGATCGCCCCGCTCGTCATCGTCTACCGTCGCGACGGCGGGCTGACCGCGGCCGACCGGCGCAACATCGCCGACGACCGCGCGACGCTCAACGGACTGCGGCTGCGGTCGACGTCGCCGTTCGGCGCGCCGGTGACCTCGCGCGACGGCACCTCGGCGCTGCTGACCGCGCAGATCACCGGCGACGGCGAGGCCGAGACGATCCTCGACCCCGTGGACGCCGTGCGCGACCGCGTTTCCGACCCCGGCGGCGGCCTGCAGGCGAAGGTCACCGGTCCGGCCGGCTACGCGGCCGACCAGATCAAGGTCTTCGAGGGCATCAACGGCGCGCTGCTCGGCGCAGGGCTGCTGCTCGTGCTCATCCTCCTCGCGCTCATCTACCGCAGCCCGATCTTCCTCTGGATCCCGCTGCTGGCGATCATCTTCGCCGAGCTCGCCACCCGCGCGCTGGGCTACGGCCTGACGGAGGCGGGCGTGACCGTCAACGGCCAGTCCTCGGCGATCCTGTCGATCCTCGTGCTCGGCGTCGGCACGGACTACGCGCTGCTGCTCGTCGCGCGCTACCGCGAGGAGCTGCGCCACCACGAGGACAAGCACGAGGCGATGGCGCTCGCGCTGGGCACCGCCGGGCCCGCGATCTTCGCGTCGGGGATGACCGTGATCGCGGCGCTGCTGTGCCTGATGCTGGCCGACGTGAACGGCACCTCCGGGCTGGGACCGATCGGCGCGCTCGGCGTGGCCGTGGCGATGGTCGCGATGCTCACGCTGCTGCCGGCCTGGCTCGTCATCTGGGGCCGGAAGGCGTTCTGGCCGCGGATCCCGCGCTACGGCACCGAGGGCGTCGACGAGACGCACGGCGCCTGGCGTCGCGTCGGCGAGCGTGTCGCGGCCAGCCCGCGCCGCGTGTGGGTGGGCACGGTCGCGCTGCTGCTCGTGCTCGCGCTGGGCGTCCTGAACTTCGACACCGGCCTGACGAGCGGCAACGGCTTCCGCGACGACGTCGAGGCGGTCGCCGGGCAGGGGCTCGTCGACCAGGCGTTCCCCAGCGGCTCCAACGCGCCCACCGACATCGTCGTGCCCGATCCGGCGCGCGTCGCCGCCGTGCGCGAGGCGGTCGCGGCGGCGCCCGGGGTCGAGTCGGTGCGGCCG
>DASZDB010000163.1:0-9350 GCA_035942495.1 Solirubrobacteraceae bacterium | reverse complement strand
CTCCGCGCTGCCGAACGAGCACTCGCCCGCAAACCCCCGCTCAGCGCGTCCCGTGCGTAGTCTATCGCCACGCGTCGGTGCCGTCTGGGCACAGTTCTCGGTCTCGTACCCGAACTCGTCCTCGATCGAGGTCTCGAGGCTCTGACCGTCAAGCCTCCAGAACGTCGGGACGCACCAGCGCCAACACGACCACGCCATGAGGGCAGCCACCGCGACGCCAATGAAACGAGAACTCACCGTCGCAGGCGTTCGCCAAGCGAGCGCTCGCCGTGTCCCAGTGTGGAACGGCGGATCCTGGCGGTTATTGCAACAGTAGCTCTGAGATCTGAACTCGCCGCGCTGCAACGCAGCCCAGAACACCTGAAACGTCTCGGTGTCCATCCGATTGGTGAACTGACTCATCAAGCACCCCTTGACTCGCCGACGGACCCGCTGCAAAGACGGGCCCCCGGCCGGCGCACGCGTCGGTCGCCGGAACACCTCGCCTTCCGGGCTCGCCTCCGCGGCAACCGACGATCACCCCACCAGCCCCACCGGACGGTCCTCAGAAGACCCCGCTCAACAGGCCACTGTTGCGACCACCGCGCGAACCCAAGGAACCCTTAGCGGGACGCCGTGGGACGATCAGGACTCCTTTGTAGACGGTCGGGCGGATCAAGCCATAGCGTGCCCACTAGCCAATCTGATCGCCACTGACGCTGGCCAGCGCACCTGCGCGCTGGGCGAAAAGACGCCGAGGAAGTCGGGTGCGCCGGTGTCGTGCTGAGTGGCTGTGTCAGCGGGCATGAACGGATCTTCGGCCCACTCGGGCGGTGTCCTCTCCCGCTGACGGTACAGCTCGATTCCCCCGGGCGCGACCCCTCAACGCGTAGGTGTCGCTCGCAGGTCGGCCAGTTCATGCTCGTGCGTGTTGCGGACGACTGCTCCGCACGAAATGGGCGCTCCTCGTCACGTGCGGCTTCGACGGCGACGTCTGTCGTATCCGCAAATGAACCGGGAGCGGGCCGCCGAGGGCCGAAGGGCCGGGCGGCGAAGCGCCCCGCGTTCACCAACGCTGTCCCTAGCGGGTTGAGATGGACGCTGCGATGCGGCTCTCGTCGGGCTTGCTCGAGGATGTGTCCGTGCTTCGGATTGACGAGGCGATGTGGCTTTCATCTGGGCTGGTGGCGGGGCGCGACCCGGCCGCGGCAGCGACAACGCTCTCGTCTGGTCCGCCGTCGGCGCGCAGGGCCGGCTGAGACTGGTCGCTGACGCGGTGGGGATCGTCGGATGATCCTGCGCCGACCGCGAAGGCCAGCACGACGGCGGCAACCGCCGCGATCAAGGCACCGAGAAGAACCGCACGCCTGGACCGGGTTTGGCTCAGACTCCTGGACTGCGTGACCTGCGACATGACGATCTCCTTGTGGGTGATGACGGATCGGGACGAGCATCCACTGGGCGTGGCCGTTCGTCGTCACCCCACGGGGTGAACTCAGTTGACCGCTTCTCGCTCATCAGAAGGAGGTGCTGACCGCACTCACCGTCGTCGTCGAACGTCCCGCCGCTGAATGGCGGGTTGTTGGGTCAGCGACCGGGCGAAGCGGATCGTCGCGGCAGGTGGGCTGTTAGCAGCCAGCCGCCGCCGTCGGCTGGTCCTGCCTTGAGCGTTCCGCCGCCCGTGGCGACGAGCTCGCGCAGCCCGCGCAGCCCGTTTCCCGTGCCCGCGCCGGACAAGGCCGCAGCGCCAACGGCTGGGCCGCTGGCGATCTCGACACCCAGCGAGGCGGGCTCACTGCGCAGGAGGACCACGACGCTGGCGCCCGGTGCGTGGCGCAGCGCGTTGGTCAGGCCCTCCTGAACGATCCGGCACGCCGCCTGGGCAATCGGTCCCGGCAGGCCCTCGTGATCGCCTTCGAGGCGCAGCGTGATGTCGAGGCCGCTGGCGGCGGCGCGCTCGACGAGCTCCTCGACGAGGTCAAGATTGGGTGCACGGGCGACCGCGCTCTCGTCGTTGAGCAGCGCGACGAGCAGGCCGAGGTCCGATTCCGCTTGGCGCGCTGCGCCGGCGATCGTCGCGAAGGTCTCGAGCGTCAGGTCTGGATCGCGCGCGGCGAGACGTTGGCCGGCAAGCGCTTGGACAACCATCACGCTAAGTGCGTGCGCGACGATGTCGTGCAGCTCCGAGGCGATTCGGGCTCGGTCGTAGCGCACAGCCAGCCGGGTATGCGCCTCGCGCTCCTCGTCGAGCTCGCGTGCGCGCTGCGCGAGCTGCGCCACGACGCGCTCACGCTCGCCCAGCGCCCATCCGGCGGCCCAGCCGGCTGCCGGTATGAAGAACGCCGGGACGAACCACGACTGATGTGCCAGCGCGATGCCCAGTTCCAGCGCGCCGATCAAGCCGGCCGTGAACACCAGGCCGATCCACGTGCCGCCGTAGCGCGCAGCGTAGAATGCGTGCGCACACACGAGCAACCAGATGGGCAGTTGAACGGCGCCGATCGGCGCGACGGCAAGCAGTGTGATGAGGGCGACGAGGCCGGTCGCGCGCGGGCGAGAGGCGGCTAATCCCAGCGCGCCCGCCAGCACGACGGCAACCGCGAGCTCACGCGGTTCGGCGCCCAACGCGGCGAGGCTGCCGGCGCCGAGGACCCCAGCGGCGAGCGATACCAGCCAGTCGGCTCGGGCCGGTGCCACGGGACGCCGTTCAGGCGCCGGCGAGAACCGGGAGCGAGGCAACGGCCTCGGTGCGCCCGCCGCTGGTGCTGGCCTGGAGCGTGCCGTGATGCAGTTGCGCGCGCTGACGAGCAAGCTCGACCGCTGCCTTCGCGCGTCGCCGCGCCGGCCCGGCGACGGTCAGCTCCAGCGCGTCGTCGTCAAAGCGCACGCGAACCACGACTCCTGGCGCGTCCTCGAGGGCGGCCAGCAGGTGCTCGACGATCCGGTAGGCCGCTAGCTCGACGCCCGGTGGCAGTACGCGCGGGTCGCCCTCCACGTAGAGACGAGC
This sequence comes from Solirubrobacteraceae bacterium, assembly GCA_035942495.1. Lineage (GTDB taxonomy): Bacteria > Actinomycetota > Thermoleophilia > Solirubrobacterales > Solirubrobacteraceae > CADCVQ01. The sequence continues at coordinate 6,364 of DASZDB010000163.1, read as the reverse complement.
ATCTGCGCCCTTGGCCCGAACGAGCAGCGCCTCGAGCTGCGTCAGCGTTGGCTGGGGTGCGATCGGGGCGTCCGCCTCCTCATCGCGCAGCACGCCCACGACGTCGCGCATCTGCTCGAGCGTTCGCCGGCTTTCGCTCTCGATCTCGACAAGGGTGGCCGTCGCCGCCGCCGGGTCACTCGGTCGCGCGCCGGGGTCGGCGAGTCGTGCCAGCTCACCGAGGCGGCGCTGCAGCAGCGCGTCGAGCTCGCGTGCAAGACGAGCGCGGTCGCTTGCGACCTCCAGGCGCGCGCGTTCGTCGCGTGCCTCTCGTAGCTCCGCCGTGCGCACCTTCAGCTCGTCGGACAGCCGGCGGCGGGATCGAACGACGCGTCCGATGCCCCACGACGCCAGCGTCATGACGCCGAACACCGCCGTCATCGAGCCCCCGAACGTCACGACGATGTCGACTGCCATCAGCCCGAGCGCCAGCAGCAGGCCGATCAGCGCTTCACGTGCGTCGAGCTGCGCGCCTGCGGCGAACGCGAACAGAAACGCGGTCGGAACGACGACTCCGCAGCGCAGGAAGTCGGTACCGACCAGCAGCTCGTTGACGACGATGCCCGCGAACGCGATCCCCACGGCTGTGACAGGAGCCACACGTCGCCACAGCAGCGGCACGGTCACAAGCAGGAAGAGCGGGATCCCGAGCTCAACGGGCAGGATCCCGCTGTAGGTGATGAACGATTCCTCCTCGGCTGTCGGCGGGATGCTGTCGGTGATGCGCCGCACGTTGTCGTACATCAGCAGCAGGCCGAGGATGCTCAGGACGGTCGCAATAACAACATCACGTCGCGCGACACGGGTCGTGAGAAGTGCCATGGCAGCAATCATCGCGACGTCGTCTCCTCTCGTAAAGGGCCATTGACCGGCCATCCAGCGTCCCGATCACCGCGAGCATCCCCGTGGCGCCCGCCGGCATCGTCACTCGCGGGGATGAAGCCGCGCGCGGCAGCTCACCCGCGCGGATGACGCCGCTCGTCGCATCCCGCGCATGGAGATGACACACCCGCGTCAAGCGGCGATGATCGGTGCGATGCAGTCGCCGTTCGCCACAGTCATGTTTACCGAGCTCGTGGGCGCGGCATCTATGTTCGAGCGCCACGGTGACGAGGACGCCGACCGCGGGCGCCGCGAGCTGCTCGGCGTCTTGCGGCGCATCCTGGCCGAGCACGGCGGGAGGGAGGTCACATCGACGCATGACACGCTGATGGCCGCGTTCTCGAGCGCCGTGTCGGCCGTCGACTGCGCGATTGGCATGCAGCGCGAAGTCACCGGTCGCGGTGCCGGCGCGACTCTCCAGATCGGGCTTGACGCCGGAGAGCCGCTATCCGAGGGCCGCGAGCTGTACGGCACGCCGGTGATCGTGGCCGAGCAGCTGTGCCGGGCCGCTGAGCCGGGCGAGATCCTCGTGTCGGCCGGTGTGCGCCACATCGTCGGATCGCGCAACGCGGGGCAGATGCCGCCCGCCGGCGCACTCAAGCTTCGCGGCGTCGCCGAGCGCACGGTCGCGTCGCGGGTGCTGTGGCGCGAGGAGGCCGCGAACCCGGCCCACCCGCTTCACGGCGCTGCAATGACGTCCGAAATGATCACCGTCGTGATCGCAGACGACGAGCGGCTGCTGCGCGCCGGCTTTCGAGTGATCCTCGACTCCGAACCGGACATGCAGGTCGTCGGCGAGGCCGCTGACGGACGCGCCGCTGTTGATCTCGTGCGCCGTCGGCGCCCCGACGTCGTGCTGATGGACATCCGCATGCCCGACCTCGACGGCCTCGAGGCCGCGCAGCAGATCCTCGAGGATCCCGACCTGCCTACGGCTGTCGTGATGCTCACCACGTTCGACCGCTCCGAGTACCTCTACAAGGCGTTGCGCATCGGCGCCAGCGGCTTTCTGCTCAAGGACGCCACCGCCGAGCGGCTGCTCGACGCCGTCCGCGTCACCGCCGCCGGAGATGCCCTGCTGGCTCCGACCGTCACCCGCCGGTTGATCGAGCAGTTCGCGCGGTCGCCGCAGCCCGCGGCGGGTGGCGTGCCGCCGCGGCTCACGGCGCTGACGGCGCGCGAACTTGAGGTGCTGCGCCACGTCGCCCGCGGCCTGTCGAACGCGGAGATCGCCCATGCGCTCGTGCTCGGCGAGAACACGATCAAGTCGCACGTCGCCCATCTGCTGGGCAAACTCGGGCTGCGCGACCGCGTCCAAGCAGTAGTCCTCGCCTACGAGACCGGACTCGTCGCGCCCGACGCCGCCGCCCGCGACGCCGGGCCGTGACCCGGCAAAGCGCGCTCATGCCTGGGAGTGAGGCCCGCCGCTGACGGTTCACTCGCCGGGATGAGAACGCCCCCGCGTCTCACACGCAAGCTGCGCGGCAGGGCCGATGCACCGCATCGGCGTGCACCACAGGAGGCAACATGACCACGAAGACCCGTGCGACGGCGGCGCTCGCCGTCGTCGCCGCTATCGCCGCAGCGACCGCGATCCCCGCGCTGACCGGCGCCCAGACAACCGACGGGCGCCAGATCACGGTGCGCATGAAGGTCACGTCGGGGACGCCGGTCCAGCACGGCAAGAAGGGCGAGACATTGGCCACCGGCGACTCCGTCCTCGTGCGGCTGAAGATGACCAGCCCCACCGGCACCGCGCTCGGCACCGCCTACAGCGAATGCGTGAACGTCGGTGCCAGGGCCAAGGGCGAGCAGGCGACGCTGCAGTGCACCCAGACCTACAAGTTCAAGGACGGCCAGATCGTCACGACCGGCGTCGTGAAGTTCTCGCAGCTGAAGAACCTGGCAATCCCGATCGTCGGCGGCAGCGGCGCCTACCGCGGCGCGCGCGGCCAGCTCACCGACGGGGTACCCGTCCGCGGCTTTGACAGCGTCGACATCCTGCACCTCGACAACTGAGCGCGCGCCGCAAGAGCAACATGCCGTCGGCACTTACGCGGAGCGCCGGCGGCGTCGGCACGCCCTCCTGATGAAGATGGAGAAGCTCCCGCGCGGGGCCAGCGGCTAGCGCGAGACCGCCGGCGCGTCCCGCAAGCGAACCCTGATGGGGACGGTGCTGAGGCCGCGTCACGGCTCTAGACGGCGTGGCGTGGATCCGCGTTCCCGTCGGTCGTGGCCCGAAGCTGATGCAGCGCCGTCTCGGTCGGCGTTCCTGGATAGGCGGTGGCCAGCAGGAGGGTGAGGTCGGGATCAGCCCGGAGAGCGGCTGCTTCGAAGACGAGGTCGAGGTGGCCTACGTGGGGGTGGTGGAAGTGGTGCCGGCCGGTTGCCGGCAGTCGTACGTCGTGCTGCTCCCAGACATCGCGGAACTCGGCGCTCGCCGACGAGAGCTCCTCGATGAGCTCGGCAGGGCCGAAGTCGTGCGGGTCGCGTCCGGCTTCGGACCGAAGAATCCGGGCGGTGTCGTGGGCAACCGCCTCCCAGTCGGCGAAGAACGTGCGCGAGCGGTCGTCGAGGAACACGTAGCGAACGTGGTTCGGCGGGCCCGTCCGGCCGTCGAAGATCTCCGCGTACACGGCGCGGCCCAGGGCATTGGCGGCCAGGTAGTCCCAGCGCCGGTTGCGCACGAGTGCCATCCCCTCGGTGAACGCGTCGAGGGTGCGCTGCACGCTGGGGCGGATCGGGCCGGGAGACGTCGCGACGTGCGGCACTGCGCCGGGCCTGGCCAGATCGAACAGGTGAAGACGCTCGGCGTCGTCGAGGCGCAGCGCCCGCGCGATCGCGTTCAGGACGCTGTCGGAGGCGCCCTGGACGTCGCCGCGTTCGAGCTGTGTGTAGTAGTCGGTGCTGACGCCGGCCAGGCGGCCCACCTCCTCGCGGCGCAGGCCGGGCACCCGCCGGGGCCGGCCGTCGGTGACGCGCAGGCCGGCCTGTTCGGGCGTCACCTTCGCGCGGCGGGAGATCAGGAACTCGCGGATGTCGCCTCGCCGGTCCACCCGCCCGAGGCTACCCGCGGCGGCGTGCTGAGGGGTGCTGACAGCACCCCTCAAACGGCTCGGCGCGCGTCTACCGTCATAGCCATGACTCAGACCGAAACCACTTCCACACCGGCGGCTCCCGAGGCGACCGTCGCGCGCGCTGTGGGTGCCCCCGCCCCCGACGCTCCGCTCGGCGCACTCGAGATCCAGCGGCGAGCGGTCGGGCCGTATGACGTCCGGATCGACATCAAGTTCTGCGGCATCTGCCACTCCGACATCCATTTCGCCCGCGGCGAGTGGGGCGACGTACCCTACCCCGCGGTTCCGGGTCACGAGATCGCGGGCATCGTCGCCGCGGTCGGCTCGGAGGTGACGCGCTTCGCGCCGGGCGACCGCGTGGGCGTCGGCTGCATGGTCAACTCCTGCCGCGAGTGCGACAACTGCCGGGCCGGCGAAGAGCAGTACTGCCTCGCGGGCAACACGCAGACGTACGGCTCGATCGATCGCGACGGCACGGTCACCTACGGCGGCTACTCCGATCACGTGATCGTCGATGCGGACTTCGTCGTGCGGATCCCCGACGAGCTGGAGCTCGACGTCGCCGCACCGCTGCTGTGCGCCGGCATCACCACGTACTCGCCGCTGCGCCACTGGAACGCCGGTCCCGGCAAGCGCGTCGCGGTCGTTGGCCTCGGCGGCCTGGGGCACATGGCGGTCAAGCTCGCTCACGCCATGGGCGCCGATGTGACGGTGCTGTCGCAGTCGCTGCGCAAGCAGGCGGACGGACTCAAGCTCGGCGCCCACGCCTACTACGCGACGAGCGACGACGCCACGTTCACCGAGCTCGCCGGACGTTTTGACCTGATCATCAACACCGTCAGCGCGGGCATCGACATCGGCCGCTTTCTCACCCTGCTCAGGACGGACGGCTCGCTCGTCAACGTAGGCGCGCCGCCCGAGCCGCTGGCGGTCCCGGTGTTTCCGCTGATCCTGCAGCGCCGCAGCTTCGCCGGGTCGGCGATCGGCTCGATCCGCGAGACGCAGGAGATGCTCGACTTCTGCGCCGCGCACGGCATCGCGGCCGAGATCGAGGTCATCCCCGCCGCCGAGGTCAACGACGCGTGGGAGCGCGTCCTGGCCTCCGACGTGCGCTACCGCGTCGTCATCGACAACTCGACCCTGTGAGGACCGAGGCGATCAAGGTGCTGTTGCAACCATGACCCGCTTCGCCGACAGGGTCGCGCTCGTCACCGGCGCGACCAGCGGCATCGGGCGCGCGACCGCGCTGGCCTTCGCCCGCGAGGGCGCGCGCGTCGTCGTCGCTGACGTCGCGACCGACGGCAACCAGGAGACCGCGCGGCTGATCGAGCGGGAGGGCGGCCACGCGCTCGCCGTGACCTGCGATGTGACCCGAAGCGCCGACATCGTCGCTGCCGTGCACGCCGCCATCGACCGGTTCGGCCGCTTGGACATCGCCTTCAACAACGCCGGTATCGAGCAGCCGATCAAGCCGACGCACAAGATCACCGAACAAGAATGGGACCGGCTCGTTGCGGTCAACCTGCGTGGCGCATTCCTGGCCATGAAGGCTGAGATCGACGTGATGCTCCGGCACGGCGGCGGAGCGATCGTCAACAACTCGTCCGGTGCCGGCATCAAGGGGTTCGCCGGTCAAGCTGCCTACGCGGCGACCAAGCATGGGCTGATCGGCCTGACGAAGTCGGCCGCGCTGGACTACGCCGCGCAGGGCATCCGCATCAACGCGATCTGCCCCGGCATCGTCGACACCGAGATGATGCGGCGCTTCACCGGCGAGACCGACGAAGGCCGCGCCGCCGTCATCGCCCAAGAGCCGGTCGGCCGCATGGGCCGCCCCGAAGAGATCGCCGCCGCTGTCCTGTGGCTCTGCTCCGACGAAGCAACGTTCACCGTCGGCCACGCGATGGTCGTCGACGGCGGCCAGACCGCCTGACCCGAGAGAACGACGCGCCGTGAAATTGTGACCGCGATCGACCGCAACAATTCCGCCACCGTACGCACTTCCTCGCGCTGCTCTACGCCCCATTCGACGACGGCCATGACCGCACCGTAACGACCGCAGTTCCGCCTGTGCGAACGCGCGACAATCGACCCTGCCGGAGCTCCAACGCTCCCACTGAACCCGGTCACTCTGCCTGAGGCTGACGGCCTTAGCTGCGCAGGGAGGGGCGACCGTGTTCGCCGCGTTAGGCACTATGCGGCGAATGCCGACGAAGTGCGCGCAGTGCGGCCAGACTGTGAACTTGCGCCGCGGCCGCTGTGGTGCATGCGGAGCAACGATCGACGTCAGCGAGATCATTCGTCACCAACGACGTGCAGCACTCCTTCGCGTCATCGGAGACGAGTGGTACTGGTGGCTTGGAGAT
>DASZDB010000162.1:0-2092 GCA_035942495.1 Solirubrobacteraceae bacterium | reverse complement strand
GACGAAGACGGTGGGATCGCTGACCGACCGCCAGCGCGGCCTGCTGGCGGCGATGGTCTGACCGAGGCGTGACGACCGGCACGGCGCCCGATGGCCGGCGCCGCGCCGGCCGTTCGCCCGCGGGTCACGGTCTCCAGCCCGCCCGCCGCGAGGCGCCGACGGCGGCATCGGCGAGCCGATCGAGCTCGCCGCCGGAGGCCCCGCGCGCGCCGACCAGCGTGCCCTCCACGCGGCCGCGCCAGCGCGCGACGGTGACGTACGGGCATACGGCGACGCCGTAGACGCCGGCGAGGATGCCGTCGCGGTCCCACCCCACGCGGAAGTCCCAGCCCCGCTCGCGGACGCTGCCGCGCAGTTCGTCGAGGTCGCCGCCGATCGCCACGAGCGCGACCTGCAGCCCGCGATGGCGGCGTGCGAGCGCTTCCAGACGCTCTCCCGCATCGAGACAGCTCGTGCTGCGCGAGGCGGCCAGGGCGAGCACGAGCGGACCGCGCTCGAACAGCTCGCAGACGTTGAGGATCGTCGGCCCGCGCACCTCGCAGGCGGGTCGCCGGCCCTCCTCGCCCTGGCCGGCGCGCCTCGCGACGTTCGCGTCGCAGGGATCACCGTCGTCGCACGCGATGTCGGAGCCGGCGAGCACAACGGCGAAGGGCGGCAGCCGCTCGCCCGCCGGCACGCCGGTGGCGCGCGGCGCGTCGGGCTGCGCGGCGCGGATCGACAGCCCGCCAACCACGAGGATCGCGGTGAGGCCGAGCAGCCAGGCGTAGCGGTGCCCGGAGACGCCGCCGGCGCGCGCGGGAGCGGGCCCGGGCGCCCGGGGGCGCTCGTCGTCCTGCGCCGGCTCCGGATCGAAGCCGAGCGGGCCGCCGGCGCCGCTCATGCGAGCGCTTCGCTCGCCGCCGGCTCACCGCGTGGCGGCGGCGGCGCCGGCTCCGAGCGCCTGCGCGCAGCGCGGCGCTCGGCCAGCAGCAGCACGGCGGGCAGCACGAGCATCACGCCCAGCAGCGAGACCGTCAGGTCGACGACGGTCACGAAGCCGAAGTCGCGCAGCATCCGGATGTCGGAGACCACGAGCACCGCAAAGCCCGCGATCGCGGTCGCACCCGAGGCGAGCACTGCGGCGCCGGTCGAGCGATACGTGCGCCGCAGCGCGTCGCGCGGGTCATGGCCCTGCGCGCGCTCGGCCCGGTAGCGCTCGGACAGCAGCACGCTGAACTCGGTCGAGATCGCAATGACCAGGGCGCCGAGCGTTACCGACATGGGGTTCAGCGGCACGCGCAGCGCGAAGAGCAGCAGCGACGACCAGCCCGTCGCCAGCACGATCGGCACGAGCGGCACGAGCGCGCGGCTGACGCTGCGCAGCGCCGCGAGCAGCACGACGGCGACGGCCAGCAGGCCCGCCAGCAGCGTCAGCATCCGGCGCGTGTTCGAGGCGACCTCGGCGTTGGCGTCGGCGGCGAGCACCGGCAGCCCCGCGAGCTGCGCGCGCACCCCCGGGGGGCGGCCGTCGCGCAGGCGCGCGCGCATCTCCGCGATGACGTCGGCCTGGCGCTCGAGATCCATCAGCCGGATACCGAACGCGAGGGTCGCGGTGCGCCGGTCGGCGCTGACGACCGACTGTGAGAAGTACGGCGGCACAGCGTCGAGCAGCGCGCGGATGGTGCCAGCGTCGCGTCGTGAGGCCTGGGTCGTGAAGAGGTCGGGCAGCGAGAAGGCAGGGCACAGCTCTGCGGTTCCGCAGCCGCGCGTGGGCGAATGGCGAAAGCGCTTCAGCACACCCGTCTGGTAGTCGATCATCCAGTTCAGGACGGCGGGGCGGGTGAGATCGGCGCCTTCGATGATGACGTCGACCTCGCCGCCCACGCCCGTCGAGCGCTGCAGGGCGTCGAGGTCGCGCAGCGCCGGCAGGTCCTGCGGGACGAGCTTCTGGATGTCGGACTCCACGCGCGTCTGGGTGTCGAGCGCCCATCCCGCGGCGGCCAGCGCGACGGCGATGGCCAGCACCCGGGCGGGCCGTGCGATCGCGTACGAAAGCGATGCGGCCGCGGCCGCGCGCACGCGCCGCGCCGCGGGTCCGGCAGCCACCCGCGCG
>DASZDB010000161.1:0-5629 GCA_035942495.1 Solirubrobacteraceae bacterium | reverse complement strand
CGCCCGCCATCAACGGGCCGCCCGTGTAGACCGGGTAGCCGGGATCGGCGCTCAACGCCGCATCGCCGGGATCGAGGAACGCGAGGTTGAGGTTGAAGATGCACTCCTTGGCGCCGATCGCCGGCATGACCTCGGTGTCGGGATCAAGTTCGACGCCGAAGCGGCGGTTGTAGAAGTCCGAGACGGCCTGGCGGAAGTCCTGGCGGCCGCGGTTGGACGGGTACTGGTGCGTCTCGCGCTCGGTGACCGCCTCCTGCATCGCGTCGACGATGAGCGCGGGCGTCGGCCGGTCCGGGTCGCCGATCCCCAGCGAGATGACGTCGATCCCCTCCGCGCGCTTGGCGGCGACCTTGCGCTCGAGCTCGGCGAACAGGTAGGGCGGGATGAGATCGAGGCGCTTGCTGGGCTTCACAGGTTCTCCAGTTCGGTGCAGAAGTCGTCGGCGAGCTCGCCGCGGTACACGGGGCGCGCCCATCCGGTGAGGTCGTAATGCAGGTCCTCCGCGACGTCGACGGTCAGCTCGCCGCCATCGAGACGCACGGTCACGGGCGACTGGCCGCCGCGCAGGACGTACGCGATCGCGGCGCCGCTGGCACCGGTGCCCGAGGACATCGTCTCCCCCACGCCACGCTCGTAGATCCGCGCGCGGATCACGCCCGGCTCGAGCTCGGCGAACCACGACACGTTCGTGCGGTTGGGAAAGAGCTCGTGCTCCATGATCGATTCGCCGATCGCCGGCAGGTCGAGCGCCTCGAGCTCGTCGGCGTCGCCGACGTGGATCGCGCACTGCGGGTTGCCGACGGCGACGTGCTGAAAGCGCCACGTCCGCCCGCCGGCCTCGAGCCGCGCGACGCCGTCGGCGTCGCCTGACGGGAAGTCCTCGGACGCTGTGCGCGCGCGGCCCATGTCCAGCGTGCAGGTGTCCGCGCCCGTGATGTGCGGGCGGATCTCCCCCGCGCCCGTCTGGATCGAGAAGCGGTCGCGGTCCGTCCAGCCGTTGCGGCGCAGGTACATCACGGCCTCGCGCGCGCCGTTGCCCGACAGGCCGGACTCCGACCCGTCGGGGTTGAAGATCCGCAGCCGCGCGACGAATCCCGGTTCGTCGGGCTCTGACAGCAGCAGGATCCCATCCGAGCCGATGCCCGTGTGGACGTCGCAGATGCGTTCGATGCGGGCGGGGCTGAGCGCGAACGGCAGCGCGCGCTCCTCGAAGATGAGGTAGTCGTTGCCGAGCGCCTGCCACTTCTCAAAACCGGTCGGGCTCATCCGGGCGCTGAGTCTATGAGGGCCGCCACGGCCTCCGGCGTGCGCCCCGTCGTGTCGACGAGCTCGACGTCGGGCAGCTTGCGCATCCACGTCAGCTGCCGGCGCGCGTACCTGCGGGTGCGGCGCTTCATCGCGTCGATGTCGCCCTCCAGCAGCTCCTCGAAGCCGAGGGCGACCCGCGCCGTCGCCGAGGCGCCGGCGGCGTCCGCGCGCCGGACCTGATCGATCGCGCCGGCGGCGACCATCGCGTCGACGCGGCGGTCGATGCGCGCGTAGAGCTCGTCGCGATCGCGCACGAGGCCGACGAGGCGGGTCGGGTGGCGCGTGTCGGAGGTCCACAGCCGATTGGGCGCGTCCGGGTCGTGATCCGGCGCACCCTGCTCGAGCAGCTCGAGCGCCCGGATGATGCGGTGGCGGTCATTGCGGTCGATCCGCTCAGCGGTGCGTGGGGCCGCCTCGGCGAGCTGCGCATGCAGCGCCGCAGGGCCCTGCTCGTCGATCTGCGCCTGCCAGCGCTCGCGGGCGCCGGGCGGCGGCGGCGGTCGCAGCGCAAGCTCGCCGAGCGCTGCGCGCAGGTACAGGCCGGTGCCGCCGACGACGAGCGGGGTCGCGCCCGCCGCCAGCAGGCAGTCGATCTCGGCGTGCGCCCGCGCCGCGTACGCCGCGACCGAGAAGCGCTCGTCGACGGGCACGAACGAGACGAGGCGGTGCTCCAGGCGCGCGCGCTGCCGCGCGTCCGGGACCCCGGTCAGGATCTCCAGGCCCGCGTAGACCTGCAGCGCGTCAGCCGCCACGGCGACGGGCCGCTCCCCGCGCGCGCGAAGGCGTTCGGCGAGCGCGATCGCGACGTCGGTCTTGCCGACCCCGGTGGGGCCGAAGAGCGCGAGCACCCGTGACGTCATCGCGGCCAGTATGGGCGCCCTTCCGGCGGCGAGTATCGTCCGAGAGCGATGAGCGTGCGCATCGCGTGTGGGTTGTCGACCGCAGCGGATCCGCGGACCGGCGCCGTCGAAGCGGCCGGCAGGGTCGCCGCGGCGCTGGAGGGCGCAAGCATCGACCTCGCGGTGGTCTTCGCGTCCGGCGCGCACCTCGGCGATCCCGAGGCGACGCTCGCGGGCGTCCACGACGCGCTGGCCCCGGACGTGCTGATCGGCTGCGGCGCGGGCGGCGTCGTCGGCGACGGCCGCGAGATCGAGGACGGCACGGCGGTCGCGGTCTGGGCCGCGGCCTTCGCGAACGGCATCGTCTCGACGTTCCACGCCGAGGTGACCGAGGTCGAGGACGGCGTGGCGATCGCCGGCGTGCCCGACCTGCAGGGGGCCGGCGGCGCGATCCTCCTGCCCGACCCGTACTCGTTCCCGACCGACGCCGTGCTGGCCGAGATGGCCGCTCGCGCGCCGGGCGTGCCCATCCTCGGCGGCCTGTCGAGCGCGCGCACGTTGCGCGGTCAGGCGGCGCTCTTCCTCGGCGAGCAGGTCGTCCCCGGCGGCGCCATCGGCGTGCGCTTCGACGGCGTCGAGCTGCTGCCGTGCGTGTCGCAGGGCGCCAGGCCGGTCGGCCCGGAGCTCGAGATCACGTCCGGCGAGGGGCGGCTCATCAAGCAGCTCGGCGGGCGGCCGGCGCTCGGGGCGCTGCGCGCCGTGCTGGACCGCCTCGACGAGGCCGAGCGCGAGATGCTGGCGGAGGGCATGCTGCTCGGGATCGTCGTCGAGCGCGGCGACGCCGACGAGCACCCGCAGGGCGACTTCCTCGTGCGCAGCGTCCTCGGCGGCGACCCGGAGACAGGCGCGATCGCGATCGGCGCGACGATCGAGGAGGGCCAGACGGTCCGCATCCATGCGCGCGACGCGGCGTCGGCCGACCGCGACCTCAACGACGCGCTCGAGCTGCGGCGCCGCGCGCTCGGCGACGACGCACCGGCGGGCGCGCTGATGTTCACGTGCAACGGCCGCGGCCGCGGGATGTTCGGGCTGCCCGACCACGACGCGAGCGCCGTCGCGGGTGCGCTCGGCGACATCCCGACCGCCGGCTTCTTCGCGGCGGGCGAGATCGGCCCCGTCGGCGGCGAGAACTTCCTGCACGGCTTCACGGCGACCGTGGCCGTCTTCGCGTCGTAGTCGCCCGCGGGCAGGTCGCGGCGCGGCGTGACACTCTTCGCGCCATGAACGTATCCGGCAAACGAGTGCTGCTGACCGGCGCGACCGGCGGCCTGGGACATGCGATCGCCCGCCAGCTGGCGGCCGCGGGCGCTCACGTCGTCCTGTCCGGTCGCCGCGGCGACGTCCTCGCCGACCTCGCCCGCGAGATCTCGGGCGACGTCGCGGCGGCCGACCTCACCGACCGCGCCGCCGTCCGCGAGCTCGCGGCGGCGCATACCGACGTCGACATCTTCATCTCGAACGCCGGGCTGTCCGCCTCCGGGCTGATCGACACGTGGAGCGAGGACCAGATCGACCGCGCCCTGGACGTCAACCTGCGCGCGGCGATCATCCTCGCGCGGACGCTCGTGCCGCACATGGTGGCGCGCCACGAGGGCCACGTCGTGTTCATGTCGTCGCTGGCCGGCAAGTCGCCCACCGCCGGGTCGTCGCTCTACAACGCGACGAAGTTCGGGCTGCGTGGCTTCGCGGGTGGGCTGCGCGCCGAGCTGCACGGCACGGGCGTCGGTGTCTCGACGCTCTTTCCCGGCTTCATCCGCGACGCCGGCATGTTCCACGTGACCGGCGTCAAGCTGCCGTTCGGGGTGGGCACGAAGTCCCCCCGCCACGTCGCGCAGGCGACCCTGAAGGCGATCGAGCGCAACAAGGCCGAGCTTGACGTCGCGCCGGTCGGGTTGCGGCTCGGCGCGCTGATCGGGCCCCTGGCGCCCGACATCGCCGCGGCGGTCAGCCGGCGCTCCGGCGGCGACGAGATCGCCAAGGCGCACGAGGACGCGCACATGGCCAACCGCTGAGTTACCGGCGTCCGACTCCCGCCAGGTCGCGCAGCTTGACCGCGACGCTCGGGCGGCTCGGCAGCCCCTCGTGCATGCGCGGCGCGCCGACCGGCTGCGTCAGCGCGTCCGCGGGTTCGCGTGCGTGGCGCTCGCGCCGGCGCCAGGCCAGGGCGGCAACCGGGGCGCTGACGCGCACCGCGACATTCGGTGCAATGGCGTCGATCAGCGCGACCGCCGCCATCAGCCCACCGACCGTTCGCTCCGTACGCGGGCTGCCGAACGCGCGCACGACGTCGGCGGCGACGTCCTGCGGCCGGTAGGCGCCGTAGACGCGGGGTGCCAGCCGTCCGTCGGCGCTGCGCGCGCGTCGCCAGAACGGGGTGTCGACGGGACCCGGCGCGACGAGCGCAACGGCGACCGGGCTCCCGAGCGCGCGCAGCTCGATGGCCAGGGTGCGCACGAACCCGCGCACCCCGTGCTTGGCCGCGGTGTAGGCCGAAAGCCACGGAACCGGGACGCGCCCGGCGATCGAGCCGACGACGACGAGGCGTCCTCGGCTGCGCTCCAGGTGGGGCAGCGCGACGTGTGTCGTGTTGAGCATGCCGAGCAGCGCGCTGTCGATCGTGCGATGGATGTCGTCGGCCGTCATCTGCGCGAACGGCCCGACCGCCGCCGCGGCCGCGTTGGCGACGACGGCGTCGAGACCACCGAGCCGCTCGGCGGCCCGATCGACCGCGCTCCGCAGCGCTTCGACGTCCGACACGTCCGCGCTGACCGTCGGCGGGGCGGGCGCCATGCCCGCCGCGGCCCGTTTCAGGCCATCCTCGCCGCGGGCGAGCAGCACGACCCTCGCGCCGCGCGCGCTCAGCGCATGCGCGCAGGCCAAACCGATCCCGCTCGAGCCGCCGGTGATGAGGACGCGCTGCCCGGCGATCGGGGGCGCGCCGCGCCGCGGGCGCAGGCTCGCGGGCAGCCGCTTCACGTGGTCGCGCCCGAGGCCCGCGGTTCGAGCACGCCGTACGCGGCGTTCGTCGCCAGCGCGTAGACCCCGTGGTGCAGGACGCTGACGGCCGCGTCGGTCGCGCTCCAGCGCCAGGGCGGCGCGGCCGCGCCCAGCGCCGGCACGACGACGATCTCCGGGATCATCGCGAGGGTGAACAGCGCCGCGCCGGCGGGCGCCGGCTCGACCCCGCGACGTGCCATCACGCCACGTGCCGCGCCCAGCGCGATGCTCGTCCCCAGATGCCCCGCCAAGGCGAGCTGCATCTTGCGGCGCTTGCCGCGCGCCTTGACGCCGAGCACGCGCGAGACGGCGCGCGCCGGGGCGTCACTCGGCGGGCGCCCGCGCAGGCGCATCTCCGCGTTCGTCGACACGCTCATCGCCAGCGCGCCGCCGAACCCGGCGGCCACGCCGCGGCCGATGGCGCC
>DASZDB010000160.1:0-10765 GCA_035942495.1 Solirubrobacteraceae bacterium | reverse complement strand
CGGCGGTCGACTACATCGTGCGCGGGATCGGCGGCGTGCGCGGCATCGGCGACATCGAGCGAACGATCCTCGCGCTGCGTGCCGCCGGCCGCTCGGCGCATTCGGTGCGCGGGCGCAACCTCGTCCGGGAGTTGGTGCGATCGAGGCGCCGCAACGGGTCCTTCGCCGGTCTCGCCAACCAGACGGCGTTCGCGATCCTCGCGCTGCGCGCGGCGGGCCGCTCGCGCGGCGATCGGACCGTGCGCGCCGCCGCCGGGTGGCTGCTGTCCCAGCACAACCGCGACGGCGGCTACAACTTCGCCGGCAAGGGCGGGCGCAGCGGGATCGACGACACCGCCGCCGCGCTGCAGGCGCTCGTCGCGGCAGGCAAGCGCAGAAGCAAGACGGTGTCGCGGGCCGCGAACTTCCTGGCCGCGCAGCAGAACGCCGACGGCGGGATGGCGCTGACGCCCGGACAGGGCTCCAACGCACAGTCCACCGCGTGGGCGATCCAGGGTCTGGCCGCGGCCGGCCGCTCGCCGGCGCGGCTGCACCGGCGCGGCGCCCGGTCGCCGATCGAGTACCTGCGCTCGCTGCAGAGCTCCAGCGGCGCCGTGCGCTACTCGCGCTCGAGCAGCCAGACGCCGGTCTGGGTCACGGCGCAGGCGCTGACGGGATTCACGCCGCGGCCGTTTCCGTTGCGCCGGTAGCCGGTAGCCGGCCGCCGGCGCCCGCAAGCGCGGACGCCGGCGCCGCCCGCCGGCTGCGTCAGCGCATCTTCAGCTTGGGGTCGATCCGCTGGACGCCCGCCTCGTTCGTGTACAGCGTCGGGATCCGGAAGCTGGCCAGCGAGCTGACCCGGCCCGGCAGCGTCCGGTCGGCTCTGAGCACGTCAAGGCCGCGGTGGGCGTTGACGCCGACCTGCTCGACGGTCGACGCGGTCCGGCCGACGCGCAGCCAGATGCCGTTGAAGCGCGTCAGCGTCGGGCTCGTGACGCGCTGCCCGGTCCTGGCCCGCGCGACGATCTTCACGTCGTCGGCGGTCATGTTCATGATGCGGATGATCGACTTCGTGCCCTTGCCGTAGCGGCCGATGATCCGCGTCTCGGCGACGTCGGTCTCGAGCGCGACGGTCCTGAAGACGCGCGTGAGCTTGCGCTTCGGGCGCAGGACGTACGTGCCGGGGTTCTTGCCGGTCGTCCGGCTGAACACGATCGTGTCCTTGAAGATCGACGGCGCGATCTCGCGGGCCGAACTCGACAGCGCGGCGAGCTTCTGTTCGGCGGCGGCTCCGACGTCGTAGCGGTAGAGGTCGCCGCCGCGGGCGTAGACGATCGCGCGCCCGTTGGCCTTCGTCGGCCCGAGGTCGGGGTCATAGGGCGTGGGGGAGGCCGGTACCGGCGCGTCCGCGACGATGCCGCCGTGGGCCACCACAAGGTGGTAGCCGTCCGCCGCCTTGCGCGACCACGCGGCCGTTGTGCCATAGGCCGTGACGTGCTGCGCCGTCGGATCAGGGTTGATTGTCGCGTCGGCGGCGGCGCTGCCGGCGCCGAGCGTGGCGAGGGCGAGCGCGGCGAGCGCGGCGCTGCGGCTGATGGTCTTGAGGGGGGTCATGGGAACTCCTGGGTCCGTGCAGGTGGTGTTGACCACAGCTTCGGACCGCGGGACGGTTTCGGAAAGCCACCCTGGGTGTGCGGTTCGCGCACCTCGTACGGCCGCGTGCGCGCTGCGGAACGTCGTCAGGCGCGCGAGACGCGCGGGCGCGCGCGGGGCGGGGGCGGCACGTAGTCGCCGTAGCGCGTGAGGAACACTCCGAGCAGCTCGTTGGTCAGCTTGAGCGCCTTCACGGATTCGTCCGGCGTCTGCATGCCTTCGCGCGTGAGCTCGTACATGCGCCGGTCCGGGCCGCTGGAGGACTTTTCCCATCGGCCGGGTCGGGCGCGCGAAGTGAGACCGTGAGTATCACCGCGCCTTCACGACGTGCTTCGTGGGTCCGGAAAGAGAATGGTCTTCAGCTCCTGGGGTCCTCCTCGTGGTTGGTACTGTTGCGATCGGCGGCAGGACCGCTCGGCGCAGCAAGTAGCACCCTCGACTGTCGAGCGACATGCGCTGGTCGTTGCGTGACGTGCGATTGTGAGAGTGCCACTCGAAGGGTGACTTCCTAGACTGCGTGTTCAGCGGCCGGTTCCATCGAAACGACTTCTCGTGATGGCGACGGGCCGATCGTCCAGCGTCGGGGCCGACATGGCTGCTCTGCGCTAGGACGCGGTGACGACCAGATACGTGCCGCCGAACAGCAGAGCAACGCCAAGAACGGTACGTGTCGTGACAGGATGTCCGTGAAGGCCGAGCAGCCCGAGGCGGTCAAGGATCACCGACACGGATAGCTGTGTCGCGATGAGCGCGGCCGTGACACCGCCTGCGCCGAGCTCTCGCACCGTGATCAGGGACACGACCACGATTGCTGCTCCCGCGATGCCGGCGATCGCATGAATGGGTCGCAGCTGGCTCACCTGTAGGAGTGCGGTCGGATCCCCGACCGCTAGGAGCAACCCTCCGACGATCAGCGTCGAAAACGCGAGGCTGACGAAGGCCGCGCCGAGATCGGTGACGTGGCGCGCGATCAACGCGTTGACTGGGGGCTGGGCGGCAACAAGCGCCCCGGTCAAGAGCGTGAGGATCAAGGCCAGCGTGCGGTCCACGAGGCGATGTTCTTGCGATGAGAACCTTCTCCTGCTCAGTCCAGCAGTAGGAGCAGCAGCGCGACGACGACCGGCAGCACGAGGATCCGACCGACGGATCCAAGTCCTGGCTCGCCCTCGGGATCAACCGGTCCCATCGCGCGGCGGTTTAACCACGGGCCAGCGACCTCGGGTTTCCGCGAGTGCGCCCTTGATAGCGTCTGCAGGACAATCGGCCACCGGACGAACGTCCTTAGCTTTGCAGTCGCACAATGGACGATGTAGGTGGCGCGGCCATAGCGCCCCAAAGACGGTCCCACGGACCGCGAGCGTCTACGGCGGTTCACATAAGATGGATTATCGGGCGTGAAGCATCGAAGACGGCGCCTGGGGTTCTCGCGGACATTCCCCCCACCGGCCGCCGCCGTGACACGCGTCAACCGCGACGACGCTCGCCGGCCCTCGAGCCGTCGGAGGCGGCGGGCGGCAGCCGCCCCGCGCGCTGGGCCTGGTCGCGCAGCAGCACCTCGATCTGCGCGTTGACGCTGCGCAGCTCGTCGGCGGCCCAGCGCTCGAGCGCCGCGTACAGGCGGGGATCGAGCCGCAGCAGGAACCGTTTACGCTCGCTCATCGCGACGCGGTCTGCGCTCAGGAGTACAGCGAGCCGGCGTTGATCACCGGTGATGCACCGCGATCGCCGGCAAGCACCACCATGAGGTTCGACACCATCGCGGCCTTGCGCTCCTCGTCGAGCTCGACGATGCCCTGCTCGCCGATCTCGTGCAGCGCCATGTCGACCAGACCGACGGCGCCGGCCACGATGATCTTCCGCGCGGCCAGGATCGCCGACGCCTGCTGGCGGCGCAGCATCGCCTCCGCGATCTCGGGCGCATAGGCCAGGTGCGTGATGCGCGCCTCGAGGACCTCGATGCCGGCGGCGCCCAGCCGCTCCTGCAGCTCGCCGTGCAGAGCCGCCGACACCTCCGCCGTGCCTCCGCGCAGCGACACGGTGCCCTCCTCGAAGTCGTCGTACGGATACTGCGTGGCGAGGTGGCGCAGCGCCGATTCGCTTTGCACGGTGACGTACTGCTCGAAGTCCTCGACGTCGAAGACGGCCTTCGCGGTGTCGGCGATGCGCCAGACGACGACGCCCCCGATCTCGATCGGGCTGCCCGCGGCATCGTTGACCTTGACGCGCTCGCTCTGGAAGTTGCGCACCCGCAGCGAGATCTTCTGGCGCCACGGTGCGGTCAGGGGACTGACCCAGAACCAGCCGTCGCGCAGGACGGTGCCGGTGTAGCGCCCGAACAGGATGAGCACCTGCGACTCGTTGGGCTGAAGGACGATGAACCCGGCGCACGCGATGACCGCCAGCGCGGCGAGCGCGATCCCGGCCACGAGCCCTGCCCCTCCGCCGGCGATGACGAGGCCCGCCGCGGCGGCCAGGCCGATGAGGATCGCGAGCAGGGCGGCCGGCCCGGCCAGCGCCTGGACCGGTCGCTGGGAAGACGGCGCCCGCGGCTCGAAGATCGGAGTGGACGGCGGCTGCGGCGGTTGCGTCGTGGCCATCGGAGCACCTCGCTGATGATGTGGGTCACGATGATATCACGCCGATATCGCGGCCACCTGCCTACCGGCGCCCCCCGATGACCTCCAGTCGACGGGAGACGATCGCCCGCACGACGTCCTCTGGCACCGGGTCGTCCTCGTTGAACCGAAACGTGCCCCTGGTCCCCTTCGTGGCCGCAACCGCACCCATCGTGGGATAGACGCTCATGTGATCCTTGAAGGCGGCGAAGTAGATCAGGTACTTCCCACGGTGCTTGAACGTGGGGATCCCGTAGCTGATCGTTTCCTCGGCGTCGGGGATCACGCCACGGACGATCCGGCGGATCCGCTCGAACTGCTCGCGCTGGGCCGGCGGCAGCGCCCCGACGTACTCCTCGACGGTGGCCACCCCGCGAGCCTACGGCGTGCGAGCAGGGCCATGTGCAGAACCGGCGTCGATCGCGGCCGGGCCAGCCGTGTAACGCGTGCGGCGGCCGGACCGTCGGTTACATCCATCCGTTGAACCGTCATGGGCTCGATGGGGAGGCTGCCACGCCCGAGCCCCGAAACGCGGCTCGCAGGTGGGCGGCCTGGCGGACCAGGTGGTCGCGCTCGGCGACGCTCGTGGCCCGACGGGCGGCGTCGGCGTACGCCGTGGCGGCGGCGGGCAGGTCGCCGCCGAGCTCGTGCAGGTGCCCGCGCACGGCGTGCCAGCGGTGCCGTTCGCCGATCACCTCGCGCAGCCGGTCTGACTCGCGCAGCCCGGCCGCGGCACCGAGGACGTGGCCGACAGCGACCGCGCGGCCGAGCACCGCGGCGGGGTCCTGGCGCACGGGGTCCTCGGTGAGCGCGACGAGGTCGTCGTACCAGGCGAGGATCTGCGGCCAGTCGGTCTCCTCGGCGTTCGCCGCGTCGTCGTGCAGGGCGGCGATGGCGGCCTCGATCTGGTAGCGCCCGGGCCGCTGAACGGCCAGCGCCGATTGCAGGACGCGCACGCCCTCGGCAATCTCGCGGGTGTCCCAGAGGCCACGGTCCTGCCGGTCGAGCGTGACGATGCGACCCTCTGAGTCCGATCGCGCCGGGAGGCGGGCGTGGTTGAGGAGCATCAGCGCGAGCAGCCCGCGCGCCTCCGGTTCCTCGGTGGCGAGGGTGAGTTGGCGGGCGAGCCGGATCGCCTCGCGCGCCAGGTCCACGCGGGCGGGCGGGCCGGTATGCCCGGCCGTGTAGACGAGGTAGAGCACGCGCAGCACGACGGCGAGGTCGCCGGGCTGGTCCAGGCGGCGGGCGGGTGGGCCGGCTAATGCGCGCTTGGCGCGGCTGATCCGCTGCGCCATCGTCGCCTCGGGGACGTAGCAGGCGTCGGCGATCTCCCGGGTCGTGAGGCCGCCGACGGCGCGCAGGGTCAGCGCCACCTGGGACGCCGGCGCGAGGTCGGGGTGACAGCAGCAGAAGAGCAGGAAGAGCGTGTCGTCGCCCTCCTCCGTGGCGGCCGGCCCCGGCTCCGGCCATGCGGCGCCCGTTTCCTCGCGGCGGTGCCGGGCGATCTCGCTGCGGTGGGCGTCGACGAGCCGCCGGGTCGCGACCGTGGTCAGCCACGCGCGCGGGTCGCGCGGCGGGTGCTCGGGCCAGACCCGGAGCGCCTCCAGCAGCGCCTCCTGCAGCGCGTCCTCGGCGGCGTCGAAGTCCTCGCCCCGTCGCACCAGGCCCGCGAGCACCCGAGGTATGAGGTCCCGCCCGTACCCGCGCAGCGCGCCGTCGTCCAGCCGTCGCGTCGGCTCGTCGATCACGCCGCGTCAGTCGTCCGAGGACGCTCCCACATGACCTCGCGCACGTCGATCCACTCGTACAGGGGCTCCCCGCCCGGACCGGGCTCGGAGGAGACGTAGGCCGCGAGCTCGACCGCACGCTCGCGCGAATCGACGTCGATCATCCACCAGCCGGCGACCAGATCGCTGGTCTCGGGGTGTGGGCCGTCGGTGGCGACGGGGGCCGCGTCCGGGCCGCCGTAGCGCACCCAGGTGCGCACGGGCGTGAGGGCTTGCGCGTCGACGTACTCGCCGTTGCTCTCGAGCAGCTCGCTGACGTGATGCTGGAAGGCCATGTGCGCCTCCACGTCCTCGGGGGCCCACTGGTCGATCGGGGGCACGGGACGGTGCGGCTCCGGGCCGCCGCGGTAGTGCTTGAGCAGCAGGTACTTCGGCATCGTGATCTCCTGGTGTCGTGGGGCCGCGCCTGTCGAGGCCCTTCACCTGGTGAGCGGAGCCGCCCGGGGCTTCTCGACATCGTGGCGCTACACACGATCGCTGACTGTCAACGCACGTGGTTGAACGGCATCCGCCGACTATCGCACTCCGCCAGCGGTACTGGGCTGGGGCCAGCTCGAACCAGACGCGGCTGCAGCCGTCGTGAATCCCCCAGCGCTCGGCGAGCCTCGCGACGATCAGCAGCCCCCCTTTGCCGACTTCGCCGACGCTGCGGTCACGTGGGTCGCTGACGAACCCGTGCCTTGATCGGCGCAGAGACGCCGCGTTCAGTCATGACGGCTTGTCAGGCGAGGCCAGCGGCGCTCGCCGCTCGGCGCCGCCACGCCGCCGGGCGACGCCCGCCGCGCGGTCGGGATGTCGTCGACTCCGTGGCGCAAGATGCGCATCACCGACAGCCGGTGCTGGTGCGCGAGCACCTGTCGCTGCGCCCGGAACTCAGGCCCGCTCAACGGCGCGCAACGACGTAGAGCGTGCGCCTGTGCCTGCGTGAGCGCATCAGCATCATCACGTCGGACGCCCGTGCGGCCAGCGCCATCAAGCTGGGCGGGGATCTGTGCTGCGTCTGAGGCTGTCGGTCGCTTGCGCGCCACGCGAACCCCTTTCAAATCTGGAAGGAAGCCCCCAAGTCCCCGGCTCGTCCCCGCGCTCAGTCCTCAGCAGGCCAATCAGCCATCCAACCTAACAACAGCGCCGACGTAACCGGCGCCGCCGCTCCGCGTCACGCCGCTGCGTCGCCACCTGACCAGGCGCCGACGCGTCCTGGGACGGGCTCCCGTTCCCCCCATCCCGACTACTGTCATCGGCATGACCTCAACCGACTGGCTCGTTCTTTCCGAGGGCGACCGCCCCGCGCGCGTCGTGCCGATCATCGGCCGCCTGTTCGTGGGGCGCGCATGCGCGGGCGCGGACGCCACGCCGCACCTGCTGCTCGACGACCCCGCGATCTCACGCGATCACTTCGAGCTGCGTGCCGACCGCACCGACGGCGTCGTGCTCGTCGATCGCAGCACGAACGGCACGCGCGTCAACGGGCGCCGGCTCGAGCGCGACGAGCCGCTCACGCTGACCGATGGCGACTTCGTCGAGGTCGGCACGATCCGCATGAGCTTCCGCTCGCTCGCGGCGAGCGATCGGATCTCCGATGACGTGCGCACGGCCGTTCGCGCGATCGAGCAGTCACACGTTTCGACGGTCGTGGGCGACATCGTGGGCTACACGGCGATGACCGAGCGTGACGGCGAGGATGCGACCGCCGCGGCCGCCGACGAGCTGTTCGCCGCCCTGGCGGACCTGCTGGTCGCCCGTGGCGCGGCGGCGAGCCACCGCGACGGCGACTCGCTCTTCGCGGTCTGGGACGTCACGGGCGATCCGGCGGCCGCCGACAAGGCGGTGCGCTTCGCGCTCGCCGCGGCCGAGCTCGCCGGCGGCATGGGGCTGCAGATGGGCTGGGGCGTGACGCTCGCCAATGCTGCGCCCGCGCACCCGACCTCGGCGCGTCACTCGGTCGACAGCGATGCGATCAACCTCGCCTTCCGCCTCTCGGGCCTCGCCGCCCGCGACGGTGAGTCCGTCGTGCTCGTCAGTGCCGAGGCCGCGAGCGCCGCGTCCGACGCCGCGGACTACGGCGACCTGCGCGAGATCGCCATCCGCGGACGCGCCTCGCCCGTTGCGGTGTACGCAGCCGAGGCCGCCGGATAGGCATCGGGCGCGGGAGCTTCTCGCTGGGCGGCGACGGCAGGACCTGGTTAGATCGAGCCAGGGACGCCGAGGGAAGCGGCGAAGCCGGCCCGCCCGACAGATGGAGACGATGAGCATGGCCACGACGGACACGCAATCGCCCGCGCGGCAGGTCGCCGACAGCCACGACCTGATCCGCGTGCACGGTGCGCGCGTGAACAACCTCAAGGACGTCAGCATCGAGTTGCCGAAGCGCCGGCTGACGGTGTTCACCGGCGTCTCCGGCTCGGGCAAGAGCTCGCTGGTGTTCGGCACGATCGCCGCCGAGTCGCAGCGGCTCATCAACGAGACCTACAGCGCGTTCGTGCAGGGCTTCATGCCGACGCTGGCGCGGCCGGACGTCGACGTGCTCGAAGGGTTGACGACGGCGATCATCGTCGACCAGGAGCGGATGGGCGCAGACCCGCGCTCCACGGTCGGCACCGCCACCGACGCCAACGCGATGCTGCGCATCCTCTTCAGCCGGCTCGGCCAGCCGCACATCGGCTCGCCGAACGCGTATTCGTTCAACGTCCCGTCGGTCCGCGCGAGCGGTGGCATCACCGTGGAACGAGGTGGCAAGACCCAGACGAAGGTGGCGACCTTCAACCGTCTCGGCGGCATGTGCCCGCGCTGCGAGGGTCGCGGCGCGGTCACCGACTTCGACCTGTCGGCCCTGTACGACGACACCAAGTCGCTCAACGAGGGTGCGCTCACGATCCCCGGCTACAGCATGGACGGCTGGTACGGCCGCATCTTCCGCGGCTGCGGCTTCTTCGACCCCGACAAGCCGATCCGCAAGTTCAACAAGAAGGAGCTCCACAGCCTGCTCTACAAGGAGCCGACCAAGATCAAGGTCGACGGCATCAACCTGACGTACGCGGGGCTGATCCCCCAGATCCAGAAGTCGTTCCTGGCCAAGGACCCCGAGGCGATGCAGCCGCACATCCGCGCCTTCGTCGACCGGGCCGTCACCTTCGCCACCTGCCCCGACTGCGACGGCACGAGGCTCAGCGCGGAGGCTCGGTCCTCGAAGATCCGGGGGATCAACATCGCCGATGTCTGTGCGATGCAGATCAGCGATCTCGCCGGGTGGGTGCGAGCCCTGGACGAGCGGTCCGTCGCGCCGCTGCTGGCGGCGCTGGGGCACACCCTCGACTCGTTCGTCGAGATCGGGCTCGGCTACCTCAGCCTCGACCGCCCGTCGGGCACGCTCTCAGGCGGCGAGTCGCAACGCACGAAGATGATCCGCCACCTCGGGTCGGCGCTCACCGACATCACCTACGTCTTCGACGAGCCGACGATCGGGCTGCACCCGCACGACATCCAGCGGATGAACGACCTGCTGCTGGCGCTGCGCGACAAGGGCAACACCGTCCTCGTCGTGGAGCACAAGCCGGAGACGATCGCGATCGCCGACCGTGTCGTCGACATCGGCCCGGGCGCCGGCACCGACGGGGGCGAGGTTGTCTTCGAGGGCACCCTCGACGGCCTGCGGGCCAGCGGCACGGTCACCGGGCGCCACCTGGACGACCGCGCCGCGCTGAAGCCGGCGGTGCGCACCCCGTCGGGGGTGCTGGAGGTGCGCGGGGCCGACACCCACAACCTGCAGGACGTCGACGTCGACATCCCGCTCGGCGTGCTGGTCGTCGTCACGGGCGTGGCGGGCTCGGGCAAGAGCTCGCTGATGCACGGCTCCGTCGCGCCCCGGCCGGGCGTGGTGACGGTCGACCAGACCGCGATCCGCGGCTCACGACGCAGCAACCCGGCGACGTACACCGGAATGCTCGACCCGATCCGCAAGGCCTTCGCGAAGGCCAACGGCGTGAAGCCGGCGCTGTTCAGCGCCAACTCGGAGGGCGCCTGCCCGGCCTGCAACGGCGCCGGCGTCATCTACACCGACCTGGCGATGATGGCCGGCGTCGCCTCCACCTGCGAGGAGTGCGAGGGAAAGCGATTCCAGGCCGCGGTGCTGGAGTACACGCTCGGCGGCAAGGACATCAGCCAGGTGCTGGCGATGCCGGTCACCGAAGCGATCGAGTTCTTCGGTGCGGGGCCATCCGGCGCCCAGGTCCCGGCCGCCCGCAAGATCCTGGCCCGGCTCGCCGACGTCGGGCTCGGCTACCTGAGCCTCGGCCAGCCGCTGACGACGCTGTCCGGCGGCGAGCGGCAGCGGCTGAAGCTCGCCATCCAGATGGCGACAGCGGCTCACCCATCCGACGTCTACGTCCTCGACGAGCCGACCACCGGCCTGCACCTCGCCGACGTCGAGCAGCTGCTCGGCCTGCTCGACCGGCTCGTCGACGCCGGCAAGTCGGTCATCGTCATCGCGCACCACCAGGCGGTCATGGCACGCGCCGACTGGATCATCGACCTCGGCCCCGGCGCCGGCCACGACGGCGGCCGCATCGTCTACGAGGGCACACCCGCCGACCTCGTCGCCGCCCGCTGCACCCTCACCGGCGAGCACCTCGCCGCCTACGTCGGTACCTGACCAAGGCGCTCACGGACGCGCTGAAACGAGCCCTGGCAGCGGCCGCCTAACCATTGTCGAGCGGGGCTCCGCCGAAGCCGATC
>DASZDB010000159.1:0-2236 GCA_035942495.1 Solirubrobacteraceae bacterium | reverse complement strand
CCGCGCCTGCTCGATCAAGGCCTCCGCGGAGCGCTCGGCGCTCAGGCCCACGAGCTCGAGCTCGGGGTCGCGCGCGACGATGTCGAGCGCCTGCGTGCCGATCGACCCGGTCGAGCCGAGGATGAGAAGGCGGCGGGGCATTGCGGCATTCTCGCAGCCAAGGGTGCGCCGGCCGCGCGGCGGGTGCGCTTCGCACCGCCGAACGGTGCCGATCTCGTGGTCGAACTGCATCACTGAGGGGAGTGTGAGTCCGTTCGGCGCGGGCCGTTCGGCTGGGGTTGGCGTTCGTGGCCGGGGTTGGCGTTCGCGGCCGGGGCTGGCGCTCGTGGCCGGGGTGTGTGTCGAATAGCACTCGGCCCGCGAGGCTAAATCGACACACCCGACCCTCCGTCGCGGCATCGGGGCGCGCCCGGTGCGATATCCGCACTCGGGGCGCCCCGACCACGCAGAACCCCGACCTCCCGCTCGCACCCGCACGACTCACACACATCCTCAGAGATGCAGTTCGCCCACGGCCACGCCACGCATCGCGACAGCGCACAACCCCCGCCTATCCTCGGGCGCACCGTGCACCGCCGCCCCACCATCGCCATCACCTGCAGCGTCGGCGACATCCGCTCCGGCGAGTGGGACGAGCACGCCGCCTTCACCCCGATGGCCTACGTCCGGGCCGTTCAGCGCGCCGGCGGCCGCGCCATCCTGCTCGTCGCCGACGACGCGGACGCCGCCGACCCGCAGGATCTCCTGGCAGCGATCGACGGCGTGATCCTCAGCGGCGGTGGCAGCGACGTCGCGCCGCACCGCTACGGCCAGCCGCCGCACCCGGCGACGGCCGGCGAGGAGCCCCACCGCGACGGCTTCGAGATCGCGCTGGCGCGCGCCGCGAAGCAACGCGACATCCCCGTGCTGGGCATCTGCCGGGGCATGCAGCTCATCAACGTCGCGTACGGCGGCACGCTGCACCAGCACCTGCCCGACGCGCTCGGCCACGACGAGCACCGCGAGCTGCCTGCCGCCTTCGCTCGCCACGACGTGCGCATCGAGCCCGGCTCGCTCGCCGCGACCGCCACCGGCAACGAGACCGAGAACGTGCTGTCGCACCACCACCAGGGGCCCGACTCGATCGGCGACGGCCTGCGGGTCACCGGCCGCGCCGCGCGCGACGACAGCCCCGAGGCGATCGAGGATCCGGACGCCCGGTTCCTGCTCGGCGTGCTCTGGCATCCGGAGGAGGACGAGCGCTCGCGCGTCGTCGGCGCCCTGGTGAACGCCGCATGCGAACGGCAGCGTTCGTGCGAGGCTTGACTTCAAGGCCGCCGGGTACGTAGCGTCGCGCCACATTCCGCCATAGGGAGGTGCATCGCGTGCCGCGTTACGAGAACGTCGACGAGGGCTACCTGGACCAGCGTCAGCTGAGGTCGGGAGCGGCGGGATGGGTCCTGCTGGCGGGCCTGGGTGTGGCCTACGTGATCTCGGGCGATTTCGCGGGCTGGAACTTCGGGCTGGCGGAGGGTGGTTGGGGCGGGCTGCTGATCGCCACGATCCTCATGGGGCTCATGTACACGTGCATGGCCTTCGCGCTGGCGGAGATGTCGTCGGCGCTGCCGACCTCCGGCGGCGGCTACACGTTCGCTCGCAGAGCGATGGGCCCGTGGGGCGGCTTCCTCACCGGCACCGCGATCCTCATCGAATACGCGATCGCGCCGGCCGCGATCGTCGTGTTCATCGGCGGCTATGTCGAGGCGCTGGACATCTTCGGGATCACGACCGGCTGGCCGGTCTACCTCTTCTTCTACGCCGTCTTCGTCGGCGTGCACCTGATCGGCGTCGGCGAGGCGCTGAAGGTGATGTTCGCGATCACGGCGATCGCCGTCGTGGCGCTGATCGTCTTCGTGGTCGGGATGATCCCCGAGTTCAGCGCCTCGAACCTGACCGACATCACGCCCGACGAGGGCAAGTCGGGCGCGAGCGACTTCCTGCCGTTCGGCTATGCGGGCGTTCTGAGCGCGTTCGTCTACGGCATCTGGTTCTTCCTCGCGGTCGAGGGCGTGCCGCTGGCCGCCGAGGAGTCGCGCGACCCGAAGCGCGACATGCCCAAGGGCATCATCGTCGCGATGCTGATCCTGCTCGTGTTCGCCGCGCTGATCCTCACGCTCGCGCCCGGCGGCGCCGGGTCCGAGACGATCATGGACTCCGACAACCCGCTGCCGCTGGCGGCCGACACGGCGTACGGCGA
>DASZDB010000158.1:0-4891 GCA_035942495.1 Solirubrobacteraceae bacterium | reverse complement strand
TTCTGTCCGAGGCCGTGCAGAGCGGGCGCGTGTTCGCTGCCCTGCTGGCGCTCGTGCTCTACAACTCCGCCGTCCTGGCCGAGATCATGCGCGCCGGCATCCTGTCGCTGGACCGCGGCCAGCACGAGGCGGCGGTCGCGCTCGGCCTGACGTACTGGCAGCGCATGCGGCTCGTGATCCTGCCGCAGGGGCTGCGGCGGATGCTGCCGGCCACCGTGTCGCAGCTCATCACGCTCAACAAGGACACGACGCTCGTCTACATCATCGCCATCGAGGAGGTCTCCCGCCGCGGGCGAATCCTCACCGGCTTCAACTTCTTCGGCGGCGTCCAGGCGCCGCTGCTGCAGGTCTTCCTCGTCATCGGCCTCATGTTCATCGTCACGAACCTTGCGCTGTCGCGGCTGTCGCGCCGCCTGGAGATCCGCGAGCGCGAGCGCAGCGGCACGAAGGTCAAGCCGATCGCGGGCCTGGAGGACCAGGTCGCGACGGCGGAGGCGCGGTAGACGGCGTCAGCCGCCGAGGCCCTCGAGCTCGCGCAGGCGCCCCCGCGCCCGGCGCCACTCGTACCCCGCGAGCGCGACGATCGCGGCGCCGGCGGCGGCGCACGCGATCGCCTCGCCCGCCGAATCGGTGCCGAACAGCGGCAGCCCGGCGTCCAGCGGGCCGAGCGGCGCGCGGGAGCCGGACCCGACGAGCGTGCCGTCGCCGAAGCGCAGCTCGGCGTACCACCAGAGGCTGCTGACGACGGTGAGCCCGACGAGCGCGGCTCCCGTGCGCGGCGCCTGGCGCATGCCCCACGCGACGAGCCCGACGGCCACCGGGAGCGCGGCGATCAGGTAACGGCCGGGGAAGAAGAAGCCGACCAGGGCCGGCGCGACGAACGTCGCGACGAGCACCTGCGCGCCGCAGACGAGCGCGCACAGCGTGGCGGCGGCCTCGACGACCGCCCGCTCGGGAACGATGCGTGCGATGTGATCGCGCCGCGAGCGCCACAGCAGCCACAGCCCGTAGAACGCCAGCGCGACGAGCGGCGCCCACCGCAGCACGCCGACGTCGCGGTCGACCCAGAGGCCGACGAGCCGCGGGGCACGATCGAGGAAGTCGCCGGCCCCGAGCGCGTCAAGACGGTCGCCGGGCAGCGCCGCCGCCGACGGGGTGAAGCCGCCGAAGAGCTGCTCGTTGACCGTCACGAACATGACGATCGAGAACAGGATCACCTCGACCGCG
The DNA here is from genome assembly GCA_035942495.1 of Solirubrobacteraceae bacterium. Taxonomy (GTDB): domain Bacteria; phylum Actinomycetota; class Thermoleophilia; order Solirubrobacterales; family Solirubrobacteraceae; genus CADCVQ01. The sequence continues at coordinate 3,664 of DASZDB010000158.1, read as the reverse complement.
ACGAGCAGCGCGAAGCCGCGCGCGCGGCGGCGCAGCCAGGCCAGCATCGCGAGCGCGATCACGAGCGCCGCGACCGTGAACTGCAGCCCCAGCCAGGGCAGCAGGCCGAGCGCGAAGGCGGCGCTCGCCACCCAGCGGATGCGCGGCAGCTCGCGCACCCTGAGGGCCAGCACCGCCGCCGCGGCGACCAGCGCGCCGGCCGTCAGCTCGGGTGTCACGGTCGTCGAATACGCCAGCGCGGGCGGCGAGAGCCCGCACGCGAGCGCCGCGCCCGTCGCCCACGGTTCGGGCACGATCCGCCGCGCGAGGGCCGCCGCCAGCACGAAGGCGAGCGCTGCGATCGCCGCCAGCAGCAGCTGCACGGCCAGCGGCCCGCCGAGCGCGTACGCGGGCGCGATCAGCAGCGCGAAGCCCGCGCCCGTCGGCTCGTTGGCCTGCCCGTTGCGCAGGCGGCCGTGGCGCTCGAGGACATAGGGGTACCAGTCGCGGTAGGCGAGCCCGGCGTACTCGTCGCGCAGGTCGAGGTCGCGATCGGACACGATCGACTCTGCCGTCAGCAGGTAGTGCGGCTCGTCGCCGCCGAACTGCGAGCTGCCGAACGCGGGGAGGCCGATCGTCGCGGCGTAAGCCGCGAACAGGACGAGCCAGAGCGCGGCCGCGCGACGCACGGCGCCCATGATCGCGCGACTCGGGCTGCGTCGGAGGCGTCCTCCCGTGGAGCTCGGCGAGACCGGCAGCTGACGCGGGGGCGCGCTCAGCGCCCGAGCGAGCGCGCGAGCTCGACGAACAGCCGGACGCCCCAGCCCGAGCCGCCCTTGGCCGCGTACGGCTTGCCCGCCCCCCACGCCGTTCCGGCGATGTCCAGGTGCGCCCAGGGCACGTCGCCCGTGAAGCGCTCCAGGAACTGCGCCGCCACGCTCGAGCCGGCCTTGCGCGCCTCGTTGACGTTCATGAGGTCGGCCGTGTCGCTCTCGAGCGCCTTGGCATAGTCGGCGTGCAGCGGCAGGCGCCAGACCGTCTCGCCGGTCGCCGTACCCGCGTCGCTGACCTGTGCGGCCCAGTCGTCGTCGGACGCGAACAGGCCGGCGTGGGCGTGGCCCAGGGCGGTGATGATCGAGCCGGTCAGTGTCGCGATGTCGACGAGCCGTTCGGCGCCGGCGTTGACGGCGTGCGTCAGGCAGTCGGCCAGGACGAGGCGGCCCTCGGCGTCGGTGTTGATGATCTCGATCGTCGTGCCGTTGGCCGCCGTGACGACGTCACCCGGCTTGACGGCGTTGCCCCCCGGCATGTTCTCCGTGGCGCCGACGACGGCCACGACGCGCACCGGCAGCCGCAGCTCCGCAATCGCCTCGATCGCGCCGAGCACCGCCGCGCCGCCGGACATGTCCATCTTCATGTCCGACATCCGGTTGGCGTTCTTGATCGAGATGCCGCCGGTGTCGAACGTGACGGCCTTGCCGACGAGGCCGAGCACCGGACCGCCGGGATCCGCGCCCTCGTAGCGCAGCGTGATGAGCGCGGGCTCCTCGGCCGACGCTTGGGCGACGCAGGCGAAGGAGCCCATGCCGAGCCGCTCGAGGCCGTCGCGACCCTCCACCTCGACCGTCACGCCGTCGAGCTCGCCGAGCACGCGCGCGGCGTCTGCGAGGTGACGCGGGGTCATCTCGTTGGCGGGTGTGTTCTGCAGGTTGCGCGCGGCGTTGACGGCGCGCGCGACGATCTCCGCCTCCGCGACGACATCGGAGAGGTCGTCGTGGGCGCTGACGATCAGCGCGTCGAGCCCGCCGTCGCCGTTGTCCTCGGAGGGCTTGCTCTTGAAGCGGTCAAAGCGGTAGCCGGTCAGCAGCGTGCCCTCGACGATCGCCCCGGCGATCTCGCTGCCCACCTTGTGCGGGACCTCCCAGCACAGCCGCCGCGCGCCGACCTCGCGCGCGCGCCCGAGCGCCGCGGCGGCGGCGACCCGGACCTTCTCCGGGTCGAGCTCCTCGCGCTTGCCGAGGCCGACGAGCACCCAGCGCTTGCCCGCGGCGTGGACGACGGCGACGTGGCGGTGCTTGGCCTTGGCCTCGCCCGCGGCGACGAGCCCGTTGAGGATCCCGTCGATGTCGTGGTGGATCTTCTCGCCGTCCAGCACACCGATGACCGCGGTGTCGGCGTCGGTGTCCTGCGGCAGCTCGGTGGTGCTCTCGACGATCACGCCGGGGAGGCTACCCAGGGCCGGTGGTGCTCAGGTGGTGACCGCGTTCGCGGCTGCCGATCGGACCGCGCCACCGAGGGCTGTGAGGTGCGGGGAGCGTCCGGCGCCGCCGGGCGGCCGCCCGCCACCGCGACCCGTGATTAGACTGCGCGCACTCCTGAACACCGGCGACGACCAGAGAGAGCTGCCATGCCCAAGACCGTCATCCTCGGCTCCGCCCGCACCCCGATCGGGAAGATGGGCGGCGGCCTGTCCACGATCGACGCCACCGAGCTCGGCGGCATCGCGATCAACGCCGCCCTGGAGCGCGCGAACGTCGGTGCCGACGAGGTCGGCCACGTGATCATGGGCCAGGTCCTGCAGGCCGGCCAGGGTCAGATCCCGTCGCGCCAGGCGCAGATCAAGGCCGGCATCCCCAAGGAGGTCTCCTCGGAGACGATCAACAAGGTCTGCGCCTCGAGCGTCCGCGCCGTCGGCATCCTCGACGCGCAGATCCGCGCCGGCGACGTGGAGGTCGGCGTCGGCGGGGGCATGGAGTCGATGTCGGGCGCGCCCTACATGCTGCCCAAGGCCCGCTTCGGCTTTCGCATGGGCGACGCGAAGGCGCTCGACGCCATGGTCCACGACGGCCTGACGAACCCGTTCTCGGGGCGCCAGATGTTCGACGAGGCCACCGAGATCGGCGACGAGCTCGAGATCAGCCGCCCCGACCTCGACCGCTGGGCGCTGCGCAGCCACGAGCGCGCGATCGAGGCGACCGACAGCGGTCGACTGCTGGAGGAGATCGTCCCCGTGACGGTGAAGGGCCGCAAGGGCGACACGGTCGTCGAGGTCGACGAGGCGCCGCGGCGCGGCAGCACGCTCGAGACGCTCGCCAAGCTGCCAGGCCTCATCAGCAAGGAGGGCTCGCACACCGCCGGCAACTCCCCGGGCGTCAACGACGGCGCCGGCGCGATCGTCGTCGCCTCCGACGAGTGGGCGAAGGCCAACGGCAAGGAGATCCTCGCCACGATCCTTGCGCAGGCGCAGACCGCGGAGGACTTCGCCTACCTCGCGCGCACGCCCGCCGCCGCGGCGAAGGCGGCGCTCGAGAAGGCCGGGCTCACCGTCGACGACATCGACCTGTGGGAGATCAACGAGGCGTTCGCGTCGGTCTCGCTGAATTCGATGCGGATGCTCGGCGTCGAGGAGGAGAAGGTCAACGTCAACGGCGGCGCGATCGCCCTCGGCCACCCGATCGGCGCTTCGGGCGCGCGGATCATCGGCACGCTCGTCCACGAGCTGCGCCTGCGCGGCGGCGGACTGGGCTGCGCCGCGATCTGCTCGGGCGGCGGGCAGGGCGACGCGATCATCCTGAAGGTCGAGGCCTGAGCCCGCCGAGCACGCCGAACGGCGCCCGCGGCGACGGCGAGCCGCCGCCGCGCAGCGCCGCGTTCTTCGACCTCGACCGCACGCTCATGGCGGGCT
>DASZDB010000157.1:0-5520 GCA_035942495.1 Solirubrobacteraceae bacterium | reverse complement strand
GCTCGACGAAGGAGCACAGCCGCGGGACTCTGGTCCAAGTCATGCGAATCGTCCGTTCGCCGCCAGATGCCGGTAGAGCACCAGCAGGCCGTCGATGTCCTGCACCTCGACGTCCAGCCGCGGGACGACGATCGGGTCGGGCTCGTCGAGCTCGCTGCGCAGTCGCTCCATCGCCGCGCTGTGGCGGGCGGCCAGCACCTGCAGGTCCTCGGCGCCGGCCGCGACCTTCGCCGCCAGCGAGTCGCCGAGCGCGTCGCGCAGCTCGGCGCGGATTGCGCCCGGGTCCGTCATCTCCGCCTCGCTGAGCACCGCCGCGCGGTTGACGATCAGCCCGCCGAACGGCATCCGCGCCTCGCGCAGCTTCTGGCGAAAGAAGATCGCCTCGGCGACCGGCTCGCGCTCGGGTGACGTGACGATGAGAAACGTCGTCGCGGGATCCGACAGCAGCGCCTTGACCGCCGCGGCGCGCTCGCGAAAGCCGTCGATGAGCGCGCCCATCGAGCGCAGCAGGACGGACATGTCCTCGAGCAGGTTCACGCCCGTGAGCTTCTTGAGGATCCCGAAGACGACGCTCGAGCCGGCGCCGAGCAGCCGCCCGGCGATGCTCGTCGGCACGAGGAACAGCTTCAACGCGCGGCCCTCGAAGAAGTCCGTCAGGCGATCGGGAGCGTCGAGGAAGTCCAGCGCGTTGCGCGACGGCGGCGTGTCGAGCACGATCGCGTCGTAGCCGCCGTCGCGGTCGAGCTCGTAGAGCTTGGCGACCGCGCTGAACTCCTGCGAGCCGGCGATCGCGCTCGACAGCTGCGCGTAGATGCGGTTGCCGAGGACGTCGTCGCGCGTCCGCGCGTCCGGCGCGAGCTTGGCGATGAGCCCGTCGAACGTCGCCTTCGGGTCGAGCATCATCGCCCACAGCTCGCCGCGCATCTCGATCCCGTGGCCGGACAGCAGCGACGCGTCGACAAGCCGTGGCTCGTTGCCGAGCTCTTCCAGGCCCAGCGAGTCGGCCAGCCGCTTGGCGGGGTCGATCGTCACGACCGCGACGCGCTTGCCCGACGCCGCGAGCCCGAGCGCGAGCGCCGCCGACGCCGTCGTCTTGCCGACGCCGCCGGAGCCCGCCACGATGCAGATCCGCTTGCCGTCCAGGCGCTCGCCGATGCCGCTCACGGCAGCTGCGCCTCGAGCTCGTCGGCGAGGCGCTCGATGTCGGGGCCGCCGGGGTGCAGCGGCAGATGCGCGGGCGGCTGACCTGTGAGCTTCTTCAGACGCGCGAGCTGCGCGCGCTGGCGCAGCGCGCGGCGATGGTCGCGCAGCGCGCGCGCGACGGCCGGGTGCGCGGCATGCGGCTCCAGGCGCGTCGCCTCCCGCGGGCTGAAGCGATCGGGATCCAGCGCGTTGGCGACGACGCGCTCCAGCGGCAGCCCCATGCGCTCGCGCAGGGACTCGCGCAGCGCGCCCGTCTCCGTCACGGCCAGCTCCTCGGCGCGCGCGACCGCGATCACCGCGATCTGCTCGGGATCCGAGAGCATCGTGTCGATGATCTTGCCCTGCCGCGCGACGGGTCCGCCGCCGGCCGCGGCGGCGAACGTGCGCGGCGCCGACAGCACCGCGACGCCATGACCGGTCGCCGGCGCGTCGACGATGACGAGGTCGTAGGCGTCGGCGCCGGGGGTGCGGCGATCGAGCTGCGCGAGCTCCCACAGCTTGCCGACCGTCAGCAGCTCGCGCATGCCGGGCGTTGCCGCGGCGACCATCGCGAACACCTTGCTGCGGATGAGCAGCTCGGCGACCGCGCCGGAGGGAAGCTGGTCGCGCAGGTACTCCTCCAGCGCGTCCTGCGGGTCGATCGAGAGATGGAACAGGTTGGGCGCAAGCTCGACCTCCTCGAAGCGCTCCGATCCCGGGCGGTCAAATGCGCTGGCGACGTCGCCGCGCCGCGCGACCTCCGCGACGATCGTGCGCTTGCCCGCCCGCGCCGCGACGAGGCCCAGCGCGGCGGCGACCGTCGTCTTGCCGACGCCGCCCTTGCCGGTGACGACGAGCAGGCGGCGGTCGAGCAGGGCGCTCACGCGGGCGGCGCGCCGTGGCTCGCGGGGAGCAGGGTGGCGGTGACCATCGACGGCGGCTACGCGTCGGCCGGCAGCAGCGTGAACGCGTCGCCGTAGAGCGGCCGGATCGCGCGATAGGGCGCCTCGTCGAAGGTGACGATTCGCGTGCAGCGCACGCGCGCGGCGACGACGACGACCGCCAGCGCAGCGAGGTCGAGTTCGAGCTCCGCGTAGTCGCGCTCGATCTGCTCGAGTTGCGGCACGTCGCGCGAAGTCAGGCGCTCCACGTGGAAGCGCCCCGCGATGAGATCCTCGAAGAAGCCGCGGCGCGCACGCGGCCCGACGCGCGCCGAGAGAAGCGCGTCGACGTCCTCGGGCACCGGCCCCGGCAGGATGAACGGCCCGCGCTCGCGCGTCAGCAGACGCTGGACGACGCGGCACTGCGTATGCGCGGCATCGGCGCAGACGGCGAGCGGCTCGGCGGTCAGCACGAGCGTCATTCCTCGCCGTCCCAGTAGTCCAACGGCTCGACGCGGAAGGCCACGCCGAGCCCGCGCGAGCTGATCTTGCACGAGTCCGGATACCAGCACGCGTCGTCCGGTTCGCGGGTGCCGTAGACGAGCATCACGAGCCCGTCGTCGCCCGCCTCGAACGAATGGGCGACGCCCGTGCCGGGCGGGCGGGTGACGACCGAGCCCGGGCGCACGGCGTGGCGCTCGTCGCCGAGCAGGAGGGTCGCCGAGCCTTCGAGCACGATGAACAGCTCGTGCTCCAGCGAGTGGCAGTGGCGCACCGAGGAGCGCCGGCCCGGCGTCACCGTCACGTGCTGCAGCCCGCTCAGCCGCGAGCCCGCGGCGCGGCCGAGGTCGCGGCGCGTGCGGTGCACCGGGCCGCGGTCCTGCAGCGACGCCTCGACGCCGTCGAGCGCGACGATCGTCGACGGGCGCGGCGCGAGCGCCGGCAGCTCGCCTTCGGCCAGCGGAGGCTCGGCGGTGAACGGGTGCGGCGCGTCCTGCGGCAGCCAGCGCGCGCCGACCCACGCGACGTTCGCGCGCGGCAGCAGCGTGAGCTGCGTCACCGAGCCGCTCGCGTACGCGAGCACGTCCAGCGGCTCGCCGGCGTCGTCGGCGGCCAGCAGCGTGTGCGGCTCGCGGTCGGCGAGATGGACGATCAGGTCGCCGGCCCGGACCTCGTGCACCGCGTCGCCCTGCCAGACCAGGCCGCGGCCCGCGAGGACGTAGAACAGCTCCTCCTCGTCGATGTGCACGTGCAGGGGCATCGACCGGTCGCCGGGTGCGATCCGGTAGCGGCTGAGCGTGGCGCCGGCGCTGCCGCGCGCCCGGCTCAGCGTCTGGCGCTCGAAGCGCCGCTCGTTGTACTCGTGACGCTCCCACGGCACGTCGTCCCAGTGGCTGATCATCCGCTGCGCATGCTAGACACGCACCCGTGAAGGAATCGCCCGCGGACCTGCGAATAAGGCCACGTGTCCGGTTTCCATAGCTCTGACGAGCCCAAGCAGGCGCGGGTCATCGCCTTCGCCAACCAGAAGGGCGGCGTGGCGAAGACGACGACGACGCTCAACCTCGCTGCCGCGTTCGCCGAGACCGGCCATCGCGTGCTCTGCGTCGACATGGACCCGCAGGGCAACCTGACGATGTCGCAGGGCATCGACCCCGACACGCTCGAGCTGTCGATGTACGACGTGCTCGTCCATCACATCCCGATCAAGCAGGTCATCCGCCGCCGCGAGATCGACGTCGCGTGCGCCTCGATCGACCTCGCCGGCGCGGAGATCGCGATGTCCACGCAGATCGGCCGCGAGCGCTCGCTCGCCAAGGCATTGGCCGCCATCAAGGACGACTACGACTTCGTCTGCATCGACACGCCGCCGTCGCTCGGACTGCTCACGATCAACGCGCTGACGGCCGCTGACAAGGTGATCGTCCCCGTGCAGTGCGAGTATCTCTCGATGCGCGGGCTGATCCAGCTGCAGAACACGCTTCAGATGATCCGAGAGAACCTCAATCCCGACGTCCAGATCGAAGGGATCCTGCCGACGATGATGGACACGCGGACGGTGCACGCCAAGGAGGCGATCGAGATCCTCGAGGAGAACTTCGGCGACCGGTTGTTCGCATCGCGTATCAAGAAGACGGTGCGGTTTGCGGAGGCCCCGGTCAAGGGGATGTCCGTCCTGAAGTACGACCCGGACGGCACGGCCGCCCAGTCCTATCGCGATCTCGCGAAGGAGGTTCTCTCTCATGGCATCCGGTAAGCGCGCGAGCATGAGGGAGGGGCCGCTCGCCGCGCTCTTCCGCAAGACCGAGGAGGACGCCAAGCTGGCCGAGAGCGAGGTCGAGGCCACGCCGATCGAGGAGATCCCGCCGCGCGAAGCGCCGCACCCGTCGCTGTCGCACCCGTCCGAGCCGATCGAGGAGGACGAGCCGGTCATCCCGACACCGCAGGACCGCCTGCGCTCGGCGTTCTCGTCGGACCTCCCCGACAACCTGCTCGAGCCCGCTACGCCGGCAGGCGAGCGCACGCACCGCGTCCGCACCCCCGAGCCCGCCTACGCGGACGCCTTCGCACGCTCCGATCCGTCCGATCGCCCGACGCCGTTCGGCCAGGCCAAGCCCGCCGGACAGCCCGTCATCCGCGTCGTCGGCGTCGGCGGCGGCGGCTCCAACGCGATCAACCGGATGGTCGAGGCGCAGGTCGCCGGCGTCGAGTTCCTCGCGATCAACACCGACCTGCAGTCGCTGCAGGAGTCCGCCGCGGACATCACGCTGCACATCGGCGCGAACCTCACGCGCGGGTTGGGTTCCGGCTCCGACCCGGACCTCGGCCGCGCCGCCGCGATGGAGGACTACGACCGCATCAAGGCGCTGCTGAAGGGCTCGGACATGATCTTCGTGGCCGCCGGTGCGGGCGGCGGAACGGGCACCGGCGCCGCGCCCGTCGTCGCCCGGATCGCGGTCGAGCTCGGCGCGCTGACCGTCGGCATCGTCACCAAGCCCTTCGGCTTCGAGGGCTCGCGCCGCCGCGACCAGGCCGACGTGGGCATCCAGGCGCTCAAGGACGAGGTCGACACGCTCATCGTCGTGCCGAACAACCGTCTGCTGTCCGTGCTCGACAAGCACACGTCGATGGTCGAGGCCTTCCGCGTCGCCGACGACGTGCTGCGCCAGGGCGTCCAGGGCATCTCGGACCTCGTGACGCTGCCGGGCGTCATCAACCTGGACTTCGCCGACGTGCGCACGATCATGGCCAACGCCGGCAACGCGCTGCTGGGCATCGGCATGGGGACCGGCGAGAGCCGCGCGGTAGATGCCGCGAACACCGCGGTCTCCTCACCGCTGCTGGAGACGAGCATGGAGGGCGCGCACTCGATCCTGCTGTCGATCACCGGCGGTCGCGACCTCTCGCTGTGGGAGATCAACGAGGCCGCCAAGGCGGTCTCCGAGGCCGCCCACCC
>DASZDB010000156.1:0-1715 GCA_035942495.1 Solirubrobacteraceae bacterium | reverse complement strand
TGAGTGCCAGCGCCGGCAGCGTGTGGATGCCGTACCCCAGCGCCGGCTCGCCGTCGTCGTCGCGGTCGTAGAGCTCGACGTGCCGGGAGGCCTCGATGATCGCCCGCGGCCCGTGCGCCGTCCCGGTTCCCCAGCTCACGGTCGCCTCGAGCGGCACCGGCAGGATCAGGACGCGGGCGGCCTCGAACGTCGCGTAGGGGTCCTCCAGGGCGAGGAAGTTGTCGGGCGGGGGAGGAGGGGCGTCGGTGGCCATCCGCAAGGCGCATCGTGCCGCAAACGGCGCGCGCTCGCGGGAGATCGTTGCGCGCGGTCGTGCGACCGATCTCACAGAGGCCACCGAGCCTGCCTCTACTGTGGGAGCGGTGAAGGGCTTTGCCTCCGACAACAACGCAGGCGCGCACCCCGAGGTGCTGGCCGCGCTCGCCGAGGCGAACGACGGCCACGCCACGGCGTACGGCGACGACCCCTGGACGGCGCGCGCCGAGGAGCTGCTGCGGCGCCACTTCGGCGATCAGACGGTGTCCTACCTCGTCTTCAACGGCAGCGCGGCCAACGTGCTGTGCTTGCGCGCACTGTGCCGGCCGTGGCAGTCGGTCATCTGCACCGCGCAGGCGCACGTCAACGTCGACGAGGGCGGTGCGCCCGAGTCGCTGGCGGGCGTCAAGCTGCAGGCCGTCCAGACCCACGACGCGAAGCTCACCCCCGAGCACGTCGAATGGCAGCTCGGCCGGCTCGGCGATCAGCACGCCGTGCAGCCGCGCGTCGTCAGCGTCACGCAGAGCACGGAGCTCGGCACGCGCTACAGCCCCTACGAGCTGCGTGCACTCGCGCACTTCGCGCACGAGCGCGGCCTGCTGCTGCACGTCGACGGCGCCCGGCTGGCCAACGCGGCCGCGGGGCTGGAGGTGTCGCTGCGCGAGATCACCACCGACGTCGGCGTCGACGCGGTCTCCTTCGGCGGGACGAAGAACGGCCTGCTGATGGGCGAGGCCGTCGTCTTCTGTGACCCCGCGCTCGCGGAGGGCTTCTCGTACCTGCGCAAGCAGACGCTGCAGCTCGCCTCCAAGGGGCGCTTTCTCGCGGCCCAGTTCGTCGCGCTGCTCGAGGACGGCCTCTGGCAGCGCAGCGCCGCGCACGCCAACGCGATGGCCGCGCGGCTGGCGGACGCGCTGCTGCGGGTGCCGGGTGTGCGGCTGACCCAGCCCGTCCAGGCCAACGGCGTGTTCGCGATCCTCGCGCCGGGTGCGCCCGAGCGGCTGCGCCGCGACTGGTACTTCTACACGTGGGACGAGAGCACCGGCGAGGTCCGCCTCATGTGCTCGTGGGATACGACGTCCGAGGAGGTCGACGCCTTCGCCGCCGATGTCGCGCGCGTCCACCAGACGGCGGAGGCCGGCTCCCCATGACCCCCTGGCCGCGCGGGCCCAAAGCATCCGATCGATCTGGGCCATCCGTACATAACGCTATGGACACCGAATGCCGATGATGCGGATATGGGTATGAGCGCATTCATGGATCGCAGCTACCGGATCGCCGCCGCCGAGCGCAGCGTCGTGTGCGACGCCGTCGTCGACCGCGAGGACAACGCCGCGCTGGGCGACACGCTGGCGTGGCGCCGCGAGCAGATCGGCCGCCAGGGCATCGACGATGTCGCCGCGGTGCTCGAGCTGCGCGCGCTCATGTCGCTCGACGACCTGCTCGACGCCGTGCGCGAA
>DASZDB010000155.1:0-5514 GCA_035942495.1 Solirubrobacteraceae bacterium | reverse complement strand
CCGCAACGCGTTCCACGACGGCGACCCGGAGCAGCCGCTGTCGCCGACCGGCCGCGCGTTTCTCGCCGGCGTCCTCGCCCACGCCGGTGAGCTGACGGCGGTCACGAACCAGTGGATCAACTCCTACCGGCGCCTGGCCACCGGCTTCGAGGCGCCCGACTACGTCAGCTGGACGCGCCGCGGCGCGGCCGCGCTCGTGCGCGTGCCGTCGCGCCGTCCCGGTCGCGCCGAGAGCACCCGCTTTGAGCTGCGTTCGCCCGATCCGGCGTGCAACCCGTACATGGTCCTCGCGCTCGTCCTCGCCGCCGGACTGCGCGGGATCGAGCGCGGCTACGAGCTGCAGGCCGAGTCGATCGACGACGACCCGGGCGGCGCGGCACGGCTGCCGCTGGACCTGCGCGAGGCGACCGACCGCTTCGACGCCTCCGAGCTCGCCCGCGAGACGCTCGGCGACCGCCTCGTCGACGTCTTCGTCGCCAACAAGCGCCGCGAGCTCGAGGACGAGCGCCGGTCCGTCACCGAGTTCGACCGTGCCCGCTACCTGAGGCTCCTGTGATCGTCCGCGGGGGCGATCACACGTGAGCGACGCCTGGATCTACGGCGACCAGGGCTCGGAGACGACCTCGCGGCTGCTGGCCGAGCTGGGGTTCAGCCCGCACCGCGTCGCCGCCAACGGGACGCTGCGGCCGCCCGCGGGCGAGTCGCGCGCGCCGGCCCTCGCGCTCGTGCTGTCCACGGGCCTGGAGCAGCCCTCCTGCTCGGAGATCTGCGCGCGGCTGGCCGCGGACGAGGAGCTCGCCGAGGTCCCCGTGATCGTGTCGCTGCCGGCCGCCGGACTCGGTTCGGGCATCGGTGTCGCAGAGGGCCACGAGCTGCTCATCGAGCCGTTCACGGCCGAGGAGCTGCAGGCGCGCATCGCCCGCGCGCGGCGCGCCGTCAACGGCATCGACCACGACGACATCGTGCGCGTGGGCGGCCTGGAGATGAACCTCGCGACCTACCAGGTCGCGATCGACGGCCGGCCCGTGGACTTCACGGTCATGGAGTACGAGCTGCTGAAGTTCCTCGTCACCCATCCCCGGCGCGTGTTCTCGCGCGAGGCGCTGCTCAATCGCGTGTGGGGCTATGACTACTACGGCGGGGCGCGGACGGTCGACGTGCACGTGCGCCGCGTCCGCGCGAAGCTCGGCAGCGAGCACGCCGCCCGGATCAAGACCGTGCGCAGTGTCGGCTACCGCTGGGAGGGCACATGAGCGCGCCGGCCGCTCGCCGGCTGGCCGAGCGGCAGGGCCGCAGCGACTACGGCGGGTTTCGGGCGGTGATCAAGGCGGTCGGAACCGGCCCGCGCGGCAGCCGCGCGCTGACGTTCGAGGAGGCTCGCGGCGCGACCGCCGGGCTGCTCGCCGGCGAGGTCAGCCCGGTGCAGGCGGGCGCCTTTCTCGTCGCGATGCGGATCAAGGGCGAGACGCCGGCCGAGCTTGCGGGCGTCGCGCAGGCGCTGCGCGACGCCGCGCGCTTAGTGGCGCCCGACCCGCCGTCCGGCACGCGCCCGATCGTCGCGTGCGCCGGCGCCTACGACGGCATCACCGAGGCGCCGCATCTGTCGCTCGCCGCCGCGGTGCTGGCGGCGGCCGCCGGCGCCCGCGTCGTCGTTCACTGCGGCACGACGATCGGGCCCAAGCACGGCACGACGCCGGGCGACGTGCTGCTCGCGCTCGGCGGGCCCCTGCGCCCGCAGCCGGCCGAGTCGCTGGCGATGCTCGAACGCGCGGACGTCGCGCTCGTCCACGCGGGTGCGGCGATCCCGGGCTGGGACGAACTGGCCGGCGTCCGCGACGAGATCGGGCTGCGCGGCCCGCTGCACACGGCCGAGAAGCTCGTGGACCACCTCGGCGCGACGTGCTTCGTCGTCGGCCACACCCACAGCTCCTACCGCGCGCGGATCATCGGCGCGCTGACCCTGCTCGGCGCGCGGCGCTCGGTCGCCGTGCGCGGGATCGAGGGCGCCGACATCCTGCGCGCCGCGCGACCCTCCGCGGCCGACGCCGGCGGTCCGCTGGAGATCGCCGACTCGCCCGGCGACGTCCTGCGCGGTGACGCCGATCCGCAGGTCTCCGCCGAGCTGACGCGGGCAATCGCCGGCGGCGAGGAACACGGCGTCGCCGGCCGCACGGCGCTGCTGAGCGCCGGCGTGCGCCTCTACGCCGCCGGGCACTGCGACAACGTGGCCGCCGGTGTCGTGCTGGCCTGCGCGGCCGTCGCCGACGGCCGCGCGGCGGCCACGCTCGAGGCGCTGCTCGCGGCGTAGGACCGTCCGCGGCCCAGTTGCGGCCTACCAGTTGATGCCGAAGTCCTTCGTGTTGTCGGGGATGAACGCCATGCTCAGGATGATCGCGAGCATGGCGAGCCCGCAGATGATGGCGAGCATGAGCTGCCAGGGCTGAACGCCCATCGAGATCACCCTCCTCTCGTGGCGGGTCTGCGTAGCACTGCTGTGTCATGCAATAGGTCGCCGGCTGCTTTGTGGCAACCCGGCGAGGGGTCTTGCGTCACGCCGCCCCGAGCGGTCAGAGCGCCGTCGCGTACTCGTCGTGGAGGTTCCACCACTGGTAGGGCGGGGTCTGCGGGTAGCCCGGCGGCGAGTCCTCCCACTCCTCCTGTCGTCCGAGCGCCGTGATGTCGAGGTAGCTCCACGTGCTGCCCATCGCCTCGTCGCCGCGGCTGTTGACGAAGTAGGTGCGAAAGAGCGCGTCGCCGTCGCGGACGAAGGCGTTCGTACCGTGCCATTCGTCGACCCCGAAGTCGGCGTCGAAGTCGTCGGTGAGCGTGTACCACGGCATCTGCCAGCCCATCCGCGCCTTCCAGCGCTCGATGTCGGGCTGGGGCGCGCGGGAGACGAACGCCAGCGTGGTGTCGCGGGCGTTGAGATGGGCGAGGTGAGCGACCTGGTCGGCGAGGAACGAGCAGCCACCGCAGCCGCTTTCGGGCCAGCCCGAGACGCCCGGCTCGAAGAAGAAGCGGTACACGATCAGCTGGCGGCGCCCGGCGAACAGGTCGAGCAGGCTCGCCGCCCCGCCGGGGCCCTCGAAGCGGTAGTCCTTCTCGACGGCCATCCGCGGCATCCGCCGGCGCTTCGCGGCCAGGGCATCGCGGGCGCGCGTCAGCTTCTTCTCCTCGGCGAGCAGTTCCTCGCGGGCCGCTTCCCACTCCTGTGCTGAGACGACCGGTGGCATCTGCATTGCGATCCTCCTGTTTTCCGACCTGATCAACGGCCTCGACGACCGGGCAGGCGAAGACGCCGCTGCTCGATCGCAAGGTAAGGACCCGGGCGAGCGTCAGAACTCATCGCCGCAGCAGAACATCGACCCTGACGCTGGAGTTTCTCGCCGCTTCGGGCGTCGCCCCGGACGACACGGTCTAGGGTCTGCGCATGGCCGTCTCCATCCACGAAGCCCGCGTCGCGGTCCTCGAGCACGCCCACGTGCTCGACGCCGAGGATGTCTTCCTCGACGACGCGCTGGGTCGCGCGCTCGCGCTCGACGCCAGCGCACCCAACGACGTGCCGCCGTTCGCCGCCTCGGCGATGGACGGCTTCGCGATCCGCGCCTCCGACACGCTCGAGGGGTCGGCCGAGCTCGAGCTCATCGGGGAGGCGAAGGCCGGCACCGAGGCGGGCGTCAGCGTCCGGCGCGGGACGGCCGTGCGGATCTCGACCGGCGCGCCGGTGCCCGACGGCGCCGACGCGATCGTGCCCCAGGAGATGACGACGAGCGACGGCGCGACCGTCGCGATCGACGGCCAGATCCGGATCGGCTACCACGTGCGCCCGCCCGGCGAGGACATCCGCGCGGGGGAGCTCGTCGTGCCCGCCGGCTCGCTGCTCGGGCCGGCCGAGCTCGGCGTGCTCGCCTCGATGAACATCCCGCGCCCGAGCGTCGTGCGCCGCCCGCGGGTGGCGATCGCCGGCACCGGCGACGAGCTGACCGACCCCGGCAAGCCGCTCAAGCCGGGCGCGATCCGCGACTCCAACGGGCCGGCGCTCGGCGGCGCCGTGCACCGCGCCGGCGGCGAGCTCGTCGCTCGCGTGCGCGTGGGAGACGATCTCGAGGCGACGGTCTCCGTGCTGGGCGCGGCACTGCGCGACGTCGACATGCTGATCACCACCGGCGGCGTCTCCGTCGGCCCGCACGACCACGTCCGCCCGGCGCTCGAGCGCCTCGGCTACCGCGAGGTCTTCGCCGGCGTGAAGCTCAAGCCGGGCCGACCGACGACCTTCGCCGTCGGCGAGGACGGCACGCTCGTCTTCGCGCTGCCGGGCAACCCGGTGTCGGCGCTCATGGCCTTTCGCCTGTTCGTCGTTCCCGCCATGGACGCGATGCTCGGGCGCAGCGGCGAGCACCACCCGCTCAAGGCGACCGCCGACGAGCCGCTGGAGGGCGCGGTCGGCCGCACCACCGTCATCCGCTGCCGCACGACGCTGCAGGACGACGGCTGGCACGTGCGCCCCACGAAGTCCCAGGAGTCGCACATCCTCACGTCGATGCTCGGCGTCGACGCGCTCGCGCTCGTGCCCGAGGACCGCGACGGGATCGAGGCCGGCGAGCCGGTAGAGATCGAGTTCGTCGGCTAGCCGCTCGCGGGCCGCGCGTACCGGCGCGATGACTTCGTGATGCGTCGGTCACGGCGCCGACCAACGGCATCTCTGGCGGCGCGTGTGAGGGGTGCGAGTGCGGGAGGGAGGTCCAGGTTCGGCGTGGTCGGGTCGCGCCGAGTGCGGATATCGCACCGGGCGCGCCACAACGGCCGCTGGACGGCGGGGTGAGTCGAATTTCCCCTGCGGGCCGAGGGTTATTCGACACACCCTCGAAGACGCTGGCCCCGGCCGGACCGCCGCGGCCGAATCGACCCACCCCTCAGCGATGCCGTTCGACAACGCGATCGCCATCGCTCGGCAGCGCGAAGCGCACAGACCCGCGGCTCAGCGGCGCGAATGCCCCGCGCACGCCGAAGCGCTCCATAAACCCGTTGCTAAGCTCGAAGCACGCCCCACCGCCGCCCGCAAAGTGGGGAAATCGTCGTCCCCGGCCCCGCCACCGCGGGGCTGTTTTGTCCGCCACCACGCCTAGGATCCGAAAATGGAGATTGAGATCGGCCGCGGGAAGAAAGCCCGCCGCGCATACGGCTTCGACGACATCGCGATCGTGCCGTCCCGGCGCACGCGCGACCCCGACGACGTGGACATCTCGTGGAAGCTGGGCGACTACCGCTTCGAGCTGCCGCTACTGGCCTCGGCGATGGACGGCGTCGTCTCGCCCCGCACCGCCGGCCTGATCGGCAAGCTCGGCGGCCTTGCCGTCCTCAACCTCGAGGGCGTCTTCACGCGCTACGAGGACGCCGAGGCGATGCTCGACCGGATCGCGCAGCTGCCCGCCGAGGCCGCCACGCGCGAGATGCAGAAGATCTACCAGGCGCCGATCATCCCCGAGCTCATCGCTCAGCGGATCGCGGAGGTCA
>DASZDB010000154.1:0-1822 GCA_035942495.1 Solirubrobacteraceae bacterium | reverse complement strand
GAGGAACCAGCGGTCGTGGGCGACGAGCACGATCGCCGCGTCGAGCGACTGCAGCGTCTTCTCCAGCCACTCGAGCGACTCGATGTCGAGGTGGTTCGTCGGCTCGTCGAGCAGCAGCAGGTCGGGGTCGCCGGCCAGCGCCCGCGCGAGCGACGCGCGCGTGAGCTCACCGCCCGAGAAGGTCTTCAGGGAGCGGTCGAGGTCGTGCTCGCCGAAGCCCAGGCCCCGCACCATCGACGTCGCGCGGTCGCGCCAGGTCCAGCCGCCGGCGTGCTCCAGGCGCGCCTCCGCGCGCGAGTATGCGTCGAACGCCGACTCGTCGCCGTCGGCCATCGCCTGCGCCAGCCGCGACAGGTCCTGCTCGACGGCGATCAGGTCCGCGCACCCGCCAAGGATGTAGTCGCGCAGCGTGAGGTCGCGGTCGCGCGGCGGGCGCTGGTCGTGCAACGCGACCTTGCAGCCCTTCTCGAAGACCAGCTCCCCGCCGTCGATCGATGTCTCGCCGGCGAGCATTCGCAGCAGCGTCGTCTTGCCGGCGCCGTTGCGCCCGGCGATCGTCAGCCGCTCGCGGCGCTCGAGCTTGAAGGACACGCCCCGCAGCAGCGGGTTTCCGGCCATGTCCTTGCTCAGATCGGAGGCGATGAGAACGGCCATGCCTCCATGGTAGGAGCGCGCGCTTCGCGTCGCGCGGCGCGCGCCGACCGGCCACCCGGCCGGGCCTGCGGAGGGGTCTTGCGCGAAACGTCCCGCATGGGGACGCAATGCGCAAGACCCCCGATCCCGCGAGTATCCGCCGGCCCTGGCCGAAACGCCGCCGCCCCAGACCCCGAGTCCGTCGACGACAGAGTTCGCCGCCGCCGCCACCACCACGCGGGCCGCGCGATCGCGCAACGTCGCGCGCAACCGTTCGCCACCGCCGCCGCCGCAGCGCCAGCTACCGGTCCGGCCCCTCCTCCTCGTCGGCCTCGCCGTACTCCGCCAATGACAGATCGCTCTCCGTCTCGGGGGAGAAGGCGTCGCGCTCCGGATAGCCCTCGCCGTCGTCGTGCGAGGCGTTGCGCACGAGGTCGCGCTCCGCGAGCTCGAAGCCCTCCGCCTCGCCGCCGCCGGCCTCGTAGACCGGCTGCATCGCGGGATCGATCGGTTCCGACGGGTCGGCTCCGCCGACGTCGGGGTTGCGGCCGCCGATGGCGGC
Organism: Solirubrobacteraceae bacterium; assembly: GCA_035942495.1. Classification (GTDB taxonomy): domain Bacteria; phylum Actinomycetota; class Thermoleophilia; order Solirubrobacterales; family Solirubrobacteraceae; genus CADCVQ01. The sequence goes on along the minus strand of DASZDB010000154.1, from coordinate 627 downwards.
GGCCTCACGGGCGGCCTCCCACTCCTCGCGGGTGGCGAAGTCCGGCTCGTTGTCGTCGTAGCGTTCCATTGCAGACGAGCTACCCGATCCGTAGCGCGATCCATCGGCAACCTCAATAAACTCCGGGGTCGTGCTTCGCCGCCTGCCGATCAGCGCCGTTCTCGCGGTCACCGCCGTGCTCGTGGCGGCGGCGCCCGTGCTCGCACACGACGGCGGCGAGGGCTGGTGGGGCGAGACCGACGACCGCGTCGTGACGAACGCGGGATTCATCCTCATCGTCTTCTTCCCGGTGTTCATCTTCCTCGTGTCGCTGCTGCAGTGGCAGCTCGAGAAGCGCAAGTATCGGCGCAAGGACGCGGACGAGGACGCCTTCGGCAAGTCCCCGGGCGGCTGGTAGCAGCCCGCGCGCCGGCGCGCCGCCGCCCGTAGGCTTGTGCCGGTCAGGCGGCACTACGCGAAGAGGAGAGCAATGGCGTATTTCGTGACGGGCGCGACCGGCTTCATCGGCCGCCATCTCGTCGAGCGGCTGCTCGAGCGCGACGGCGACATCCATGTCCTCGTCCGCGTCGGCGCGCGCGAGCGCCTCGATTCGCTCATGGCGCGCTGGGGCGACGCCGCCGCCGCCCG